>JBBISZ010000118.1:0-8104 GCA_037441045.1 Deltaproteobacteria bacterium
CTATCATATCAGGGAGGCGGGCTCAACGGCTGTTCAGGAGCTTGCATTTACCATCGCTGACGGCATTGGATATGTTCAGGCATGTGTTGATGCAGGGCTCAATGTGGATGATTTTGCAAAGAGGCTTTCATACTTCTTTAATGCACATATTGATTTCTTTGAGGAGATTGCAAAGTACAGAGCGGCAAGAAGGATGTGGGCAAGGATAATGAAGAACAGATTTGGTGCGAAGAAGGAGGAGTCACTAAAACTCAGATTTCATACTCAGACAGCGGGATGTACACTTACTGCACAACAACCCTTTAACAATGTTGTAAGAACTACCATAGAGGCAATGGCTGCTGTACTTGGTGGCACACATTCACTTCATACCAATTCAATGGATGAGACGCTGGCATTACCTACAGAGCAGGCTGTAACGGTTGCGCTCAGAACACAGCAGATAATCGCAGAGGAGAGCGGGATTGCGAATGTGATAGATCCACTCGCAGGTTCGTATTTTGTTGAGTATCTTACCAATAAAATGGAAGAAGAGGCAATGAAGTATATTGATAAGATAGACTCAATGGGAGGTATTATCAAGGCGATAGAGGCTGGGTTCCCTCAGAGAGAGATCTCGGATGCTGCATATCATTATCAGAGGCAGATAGAGAAGGGTGAAAAGGTTGTGGTAGGTGTCAATAAGTATGTTATGAAAGAGGATATAAAGATACCACTTCTCAAGATTGGAGATGAGGTTGAATTGGCACAGAAAGAGAGGCTCAGAAGGCTCAGAGCAAAAAGAGACAACAACAGAGTGGAGAAGTGCCTTAAAGAACTCAAGGGTGCAGCAACCACAGATGAGAATCTTATGTATTACATCCTTGATTGTGTAAAGGCGTATTGTACACTCGGGGAGATTATGGGTACATTAAGAGAGGTCTTCGGGGAGTATAAGGACCCCGGAATAATATAGGAGGAGGGAAATATGGGAAAGGTTGTAAGAATTCTTATGGCAAAACCCGGACTGGATGGACATGATAGAGGAGTAAAAGTTGTATCAAGGGCACTAAGAGATGCCGGATTTGAGGTGATTTATACAGGACTTCATCAGACACCTGAGATGATAGTTAATACTGCTATTCAGGAGGATGTGGACTGTATAGGGCTCTCCATTATGAGTGGGGCACACAATGTTCTTATGCCTGCAGTGGTAAATCTGCTAAAGGAGAAAGGTGCAGAGGATATCATCGTATTTGGTGGAGGCATAATACCGGACGATGACTTTGAGATGCTATATAAGAGCGGTGTCAAAAAACTCTTTACTCCTGGCACAAAGATTCAGGAGATTGTGGACTGGGTCAGGGAGAATGTAAAACCCCACTAATATTTCTTAATGGAAAAGATAGGCAAATACCTTATAAGGGAGCATATTGCCTCCGGTGGAATGGCGGAGATTTACAGGGGTTCTCTTGAGGGTCCGCATGGATTTGTAAAAGATGTCGTAATAAAGGCTATCCACCCCCATCTGTCGAAAGATGAAAAATATATAAAACTATTTTTAAGAGAGGCAAAACTCTGCTCAGGGCTCAACCATTCCAACATTGTGCAGGTATATGAGTTTTTGGAAGAGAGCGGTAGATACTATCTTGTAATGGAGTATGTAAAGGGTGTAGACCTTGTCAAAGTTATCAGGAGGAGCCGTGAAAAAGGAATTCCTATTGGAATACCCAGAACCATAAGAATATTTCAGAGTGTACTTTCTGCACTTGATTATGCCCACAATTACATAAATGAGGCTGAAAATATACTCGGGATAATTCACAGGGATATAAGTCCGCAGAATATACTGATTTCAATAAACGGTGATGTAAAGATTACAGATTTTGGGATAGCAAAGGCTGCTTACTCTTCAGGTTTTACCTCTCAGGGTGCAATAGTTGGCAAGATTGATTATATGTCCCCCGAACAGGCATTTGCAAGAGAGGTGAATTTTACTACTGATATATTTTCAACTGGCATAGTTCTGTGGGAGACTCTCACAGAGAATAAACTCTTCTTTGCAGATACAGATATAGAACTCCTTGAAAAGGTAAGGCGCTGTGAGATTATCAGGCCATCAGCAATAAATCCAGAGGTGGATGAACAATTTGAGCGTATTATTATGAAAGCGCTTCAGACAGACCCATCCTTCAGGTATCAGAAGGCTTCGGAATTTGCAAATGCCCTTGGTCAATATCTAAAGGAGTATCCTCACAGTATTGAAGAGGAGAATCTCTCTGATTATATGAAGGCTTTATTTCCGGAATTCTTACAGGAACATAGTCATAAGACTCAAATTCTTGAGGAAGATGATGGTGAGAAGACTCATAATAAAGGTAGAAAAAGGGCTATTATAATCTTTGTTTCTATATTTGTTGTTTTGTTATTTCTCTTTGGTGTCCTTTTTATGCCACGCTCTCAGGAGAATATCTCACTTATTCATGATGTCAATATTATTCCCATTACAGATCTTGCTGATATAAATAGTTTTCCAGATAAAGATATTAAAAAATCAAATGATATAATAGTTGTTATGGAAGATACATTACCAGAAAAATCAGATGAAGATGGAGAAGAACTCAAGATAGACATTCAGTCTACAAAAGCGGATAAGAAAAAGAAAACTCCATTAAATCAGAGGGCTGAACAGGTTTCAGATCAAAAGTCTGTCAGGACGGGGAGGTTATCTATAAATGCAATTCCGTGGGCAGATATCTATATCGGGAAGAAGAAGATCGGAACGACCCCGATATTCAATTATGAAATCAGAAGTGGTTCGGTCGAAGTAATCTATAAGAATGATGTACTGGGAGTTGAGCGAAAGAAGAAGATAAAGATTGAGCCTGATATAGAAAACAAATATACAGAAGACCTCACAAAGTAAGAATATTTTTCAGTTTTCCAGAACGATCATCATTAGAGAAGTCAATGAAAGTTGTACTTAAATTACATCATAAGATTATTTGCTTAAGACGAGATTCTGCAAAATTGCATATTTACTATTTTTTTAATGAGTGTTTTTTATGTTTAATTGATTTATTATTATGATTTGTCGGATTGATTGTTCTAAACACTTAAAATTTTCTTAATGTTTTATTAAAATATGATAGAATATCCTCTATGAAGGAGATAAAAATGGAAGAGAAAGAAGTGAAACAAAAGAAGTCTCTTGCGCTTGCATATATTCTTTATAAACTCTTGATAAATTATGAAATAGAAGAAAGTGAGATAGTTGACGAAATAGGGGTTAAAAAAAGGACAATTAAGAAATATATAAATGATTTGAATATTTTTTTTAAGTCAATAATAAAAAGAAAGGATGTTGAAACGACTGATGATAACCAGTACAATATATCAATCAGGTCCCAGAGGGAAGGTTTTGGGAAAAAATATATATTATATTTTATAGAACAGGATAAAGAGGGAAATTATAAGAAGATGGATGCCCTGGAGCAGATGGATGCTATAGCGACGCTTGCACTTGCAAAATCTATTCTTAAATCAATTAGAAATGAGCATCTGACCAGGGAGACAGAGCATATCTTTAACATGTTTAAGAAATCTCTTACTTATAAAGATAGTGTGAGAAGTTTTTTTTTAAATCTGGATCGAATTTTTTACTACCATCCTTATGCACCCAAGGACTATTCGAAACATACTGAGATACTGAAAAATATACTGATAGGTATATATAACAAGAAAGTCCTAAAATGTGAATATTCGCCTGTTTATATGCTTAAAAAGGGTGAAAGGGAGGTCGTATACACCACCTGTATTGAACCCTACTCTGTAGTTTTTCACCTTAATGCACTCTATCTTATCGGTAAGGAGAGAGGTACAGAAAATCCTCGGGAAAAGACATACGCAATAGATAGATTTAAAAAGGTGGAAGTCTCGGGTGAGACATTTAATTATCCATCAGAGGGAGAATACAATCCTGCCAACCTCTGTCTTACCTATATAGGAGTAATCTCTGGAGGTGAAATCAAAAAAATTTGTATAAGATTCTGTAACGATTCAAAGTTGCATAAAATACTTAAAGAGAGGCATTGGTTTAAATCGCAGAAATTTACGCAGGAAGATGATGGAACTCTTACTATGTCTTTTATGTCTCCTGTAAATATTGAGCTTATAAGATGGATTCAGAGTTTTGGTGATGATGTAATAGGAGTAGAGCCTCCAATTTCTGAACTGAAAAAATCTTTGTAAACTCTCATTTGCACAGTTTCTCTAATTACTTTTTTGAGTCAATAAATTAAAGTCATAAAATGTTTACCGTGGACTATTGATATAAATATACAACTTATTTAGAGTGGGGATGGGCTTTGTCATAGACCTGCATGAGGTGTTCAATGGAGGAGGTTGCATATCTCTGGGTTGTGGATAGAGAGGCATGTCCCAGAAGTTCCTGAATAAATCTTATATCAGCACCAGAACTCAAAAGGTGTGTGGCAAATGAGTGTCTCAGTGTATGTGGACTGACCTTTTTATTGATGGCGACTCTGAATAGATATTTCTTTATTATTCTTGCAACAGATCGGGTGGTAATTCTCTTACCATCTTTATTTAAAAACAGGGCATCTGTTGCATCTTTTATGAGTTCATCCCTCTTTGACATATATTCTTTGATCGCCTCAACTGCATACGAACCTACAGGCACAATTCTCTCCTTTTTACCCTTTCCCAGAACTCTGAGTGTTCCATTTTTCAAATCCAGATCCTCTAAATTTACTGAGACAAGTTCAGAGACTCTGAGTCCGGAGCTGTAGAGCAGCTCAATCATTGCTCTATCACGTAATGATAAAACATCATTTTCAGTTATGGCGTGAATGAGTGAGAGTATCTCATCCAGACCTATAGCGCGAGGGAGTGTCTTCTCTATCTTTGGAGAGGATATGAGTTCGGCAGGGTTCTTTTCTATTAAGGCTCGTTTTAGCAGGAATTTGAAAAAAGACTTTATTGAAGAGATCCTGCGTGTATTGCTGGAGGCTTTATTCTGCTTAAAACGTGAGGCTAAAAATCCTCTAATATCTATTGGTTCAAGTTTTTCAATATCTTTTTCGTTCTGGATTTTATTGCCCATGGATTCAAGATATTTGAGAAAGAATGAGATATCAGATAGATAGTTTCTAAGGGTGTGTTCTGAGTAGCCTCGCTCTTTTGATAGATAGTCAGTAAATAATCTTATCAGTTCGTCAATATCCATGATCTTTACCTGTATTCAGCCTCCATGATCTCTATCTTGATCTTATTTAAGAAATTCAATGCAGAGGTGGAGGCTCCTCGGAGTTCAGAAGGCTCCCCTATACCTGTCCAGAGTCTGATATGTGTTGGATTTGGAGCCTCTTCATTGAGGGTTGGGTCAATTGAGTACCATTTGCCTGCCCAGTAGTCCAGCCATGAGTGAAATCCAAATTTACCATCCACATATACCAGCCCCATTACGAGCCTTGTGGGGATACCAAGCGATTTTAGAAGTGCGGATGTAAATACTGAATATTCTGTGCAATCGCCCATCTTCTGTTCATAGACCTCAAGCGCAGAGAGATAACCCTTTGAGAGAGATGCACCCTTTATATATCCACCCGCCTTATCTGAGACTTTTATGGAAGCCTCAACAATATCAGTTTCTTCTCCAGCATACTCCTGAGCAAGTTGCATAATTTCAGGAGATGTAGACTGTTCATATCGGGTAGGCTCCATAAACTTTTTCAGTTTCTCATCTTTTACTGGAAAGTTCATTTTATGCTCCATATCAGGCCTTATTCTCTTAATCTCAAGTATGACATACTTCTCCTTCTTTTCATTCTTCTTCTCTATAATCTTCTGATACTCATCCTCCAGTATATCAGGGACTTCAAAAGAAGAAAAAGATATCTTAATCTTCAATCGCTCAAGTCTGTTGATAGTCTTGATCTGTTTGTCTGGTTTTACAAGTGATTGTTCAAATATGTCCACGGGTGTAAAACCCTCATCAGCCTTTTTCCTGTCTGTTCTCTTAAAAATAGCATTCATCGTGGGTAGAATTACACAGACGGGCCAGCCTGAGGCATCTCTCAATTCTACATTTTTTATGCCAGCAACGGTTGTTGTTGTTTTATAAATTGAATTAGGGCAGAAATCTATTGGTTCAAAGGGCTCTGTGGTTGTAAAACCTTCTACTATATCTGTATCCGATTCCATAATAAGCGGGAGTTTTGCCTTGAATCCGTTGGAGAGATTTCTTCTTATATATATCTCAAAGGCGTTTGAAAATATTGCATTTTTTGGAATTTCAAGTCTTTTTTCAGATTTTACTCCACCTATATCCAGTATTATATCAATAAATTTTCTGTCCTTTGATACCAGTCCCATAATATTTCTTTTTACGCCTCCCTCATCCGCCTCAAACCAGTAACCTATCGGTTCGAGATTCTTATTTGATAATGTGCGGGATTTGTTGTAGGTCTTCATCTCAATACCGCCTCTTAAAAATACTGCATTTATCTCCTCTTCTATAACATAGACCTCCATACCTTTGAATTGTGCCATATATGTCTCAAGCCTCACCTTGCCAACTTTTTTATTGTCAAATAGTAGATCATAGTACTCCTCGGAGACCTGTTTTGCCTTCTTGAGTGCCTCGTCCGATGCTATGGGTGCAGAAAAACAAAAAATTACAATCAATGAGATTCCTATCCAGTATTTGCCTTTCATGCTCTTCTCCTTCTAAGATATACTGCTGTTTTATATAATAATACAACAATTATTACAAGTAGAATAAACCCTTCAAAGTAGCAGGAGATAAACGATTTGATCAGATCAAAGTTTTTACCAACTATAATAGAAACAGTGGTGATAGCGAGATTAAAAAGAATGGCTGATATTATTGATGCGGTTGCAGCTTTATAGATATTGACTCTGCTATATCCTGCGGCAAATACTACAGGACCCCTTAAAACAGGGATGAATCTATTTGCGGCAATTATAACAAAACCGTATTTTCTGATAAGTTCTATTGCACGGTTGATCCTCTCTTTTGATCCAGCAATGTATCTCTGAGAAAACTCAGAAAGTCTTGAATCATTAAATCTACTGTTTATATATCTACCCAGAAGAAGTGTTGTAATAGCCCCGATAGCGCCACCGACTATAGAGGAGCAAAATATAAGACCTATTGAATAACCGCCGTAGATTCCCATAAAAACCCCAAATGCGAGAGCGAGATCTCCAGGCACAACAGGCAACAGATATTCCAGAAATGCAAATAGAAACACAAAGAGATTCAGGCCTGATTCATCAGTGTTTCTTATTATTTTTTCAAATATTTCCATAATATCAATATAAGCCAGATATTTTTAAAGTAAAAGAAACAGGAATGCAATTTTAATATGTTGTTACCTTCGTAATCTAACCTGCTTATGTCATTGGGCAGTAAAGATTCAGAGTAAAAATTTTTGATGCTTAAAATCTAGTAATTGTTTCTTATATTGACTCAATAACAATAAAGTGGTTAATTTGAACACAATTAATACTGTAATGACTTATTAATTTCATAAAAGGAAGTGATTTATAAACGATATTAAGAGAGGAAATTTTATAATTAACAGTAATATTAAAATCTTAAAAAAGAAGAATATCTGAATTAATAACAAATAGTACGGAACTGAAGTTTTTGGTAGGTTTCTTTTGTTTTTCAGGACTAAAGGAGTTGTATAGTGCTCTTAAATCCAACCAGAATTGTATGATAAAGGTACTGGTAGGTTTGCCTACTACCCCGAATTTGATAAGGAGAAGGTAGTGTGGCAGAGAATAACACAAGAACCAACGTTTTGCTTAGTTCAACCCAATGTTTTTATTCTTGATAGTAGGGCTTTTTTTACGGGAAATAATTTGAAATATATTATGGCAATTCTAAACTCAAAACTAATTTATCACTATGTTCATATGGTAGTTCATCAATATGGATTAATAAATATATTTTAATGCCCAATCATTTGCATGGCATCATCATCAATGTAGGGGCAGACCCGCGTGTCTGCCCTGAATATACTGATATTGAAATATCTGAAGTTTCGTTCAACCTCTGGCTGGTCATTGAGTA
>JBBISZ010000119.1:0-2828 GCA_037441045.1 Deltaproteobacteria bacterium
TCCTGTTATCTCCCTCAATGAATGAGCCTGCCCTGATTGACAGAATAACATCGCTTTGAGGCTCCCTTTGCAAAATTTATTCTGGACAGATGTGCAATCAAACAAAAATAAAATTTTTTTAATCTCACGGATAGACATCGTTGGGCACAGGAGAATAGTAATCTATAGGGACCAAACTGTAATGATAGATGGACTTAAAATTGTATCGCTTACTGTAATTACAAACGCCCTTATTATTCAGTTAGATCATTAAATAAACCAGAACTATGCAAAACAGAAATTGCAAATTTTAATTCTTAATCTTTAATCAACCAATAATGATCTTTGCATCAGTTATATCGTATTACCAATATTTCCCATACTTTTCTAAAACAATATAGTTGACATCGGCGTTCCTCAAAAATAATCTCTTTGAAAATAGTCCGTTTCCTCAAAATAATTGAAATAAAGGCAATCATCCATTATCCTTTTTTGAATAAGAATTTGAAAGGAGGACAGAATACCTGCTACCATAATGAAATGGATACACCTCTAAACAGATTTCTCGAACTCAACTCTGCTCTGATGTGACAAAAAATGAACTAATAGGACTAAAAAATAATATTGACATTGTAAAACTATCTAAAGATATAGAGCACTTAACAGATCCAATTGATAATGCCTATGAAAACAGGAGAAGGAGACATGCAGAAAATAATCTATATTCTGAATAGATTTAATTATGGGAAAAGACGATATTAAATTAAATTACTTCCCATAATACTGCTTGATTATTGACTTTACCTGTTCGGCATCAGAGGCATTTGGAACCAATTCAATATACTTCTCATAATTTTTTACAGCCAGATCAGGCTGCCCGAGCTTTCCGTATGTGGCACCCAGACCTCTGTAGGCAAGTCCAAAATTTGGATCTGCAGCTATTGCCATTGCATATTCATCTCTCGCCTGCTCAAATTTTGTCTCCATAAAGAATCTATTCCCATTTTTATAATGCTCAAGGGCTGAACGCTTTGCCTTTATTGGAACTTTTGAACTTCCAGATTTTGCTGATCCAATATTTTCTTTCTTATCAGGCTGCGGCACCTCTGATTTTTCAACAGAATTACTATTAATCGCTGGAATTGCACCGAGAGCTGGTGTACTCTTCAGATCCTTTATAATATCAGATTTGGATGAACTAACCACAATCTGATAATAGATAAATCCAGCTATCGCAGCAAGGACAATAAGCCCTATTGCAGGTAAAGTAATAGATATTTTTTTGGCGGGATATTGTTGTTGAGTTAATAAAATCACATCCTTCTTATCAGCTGTCTCTGCCTTTGGAGTAGCTTCTTTAATAGGCGATGAGGGTTGTATTGCTTTTTCAACTCTGGCGATTTCAGGTTGAGATTCGGTCACAAGTTCAATTTTATCTTCTACTATAACGGGTGTCTCTTTCTTTATGGGCATACTCTGAGAAAGTGGTGGCGGATTAGATAATACAAGGGAAGAATCGATCTGAATACTTGAAGATGCCGATATATAGCCAGATTGTGGAACAGAAGAACTTACAGGTATTGGAGGAGGTGAATTCATCGGGATCGGTGGAGGAACAGTCGGTATGGGAGGAGGTGATATATTTACAACAGGTGGTGGTGGAGGAGAAACAGTACTATCGTACCAGACCTGAGAGGGCTTTTCGAAGAGCTTTTCCCGGCTGGAGTTTATAACCTCTTCATTAATATTTATCTCCAATTCAGGCTTGAGATCCTCGCCAAACATCTGTGGTAACTGCGATGGTTGCTGAGATACAACAGCAGGATTATTTACAGGCGTCATCTGTGGAATCGGAATAGCAGGGGATACTGCATCTGATGAATTTAATGGAGGTGGAACAGGCGCATTGATCTTATTTTCAGAAGCAGGCGTTTGATTTTGGGTAATTGCAGGAGTTGTTACCTCTGCTCCCGAAATCTGAGAAATCACCTGAACATCTTCGATAGGACTCAATCCACCTTTGCACTTTGGACAGTACAGCTTCGTATTTTTGGGAAGAGATTTTATTGGTAGATTAAGTTCAAAATTACATTCAGTGCATCTAAGCTTCATAGCCCATAATTTTACCTGAATTATTCTGTTATTCAATAAAAAAACTATAAATAAAAAATTTTTCCTCATTTGAATAACCAATCTAAATTTCCAGTATGGCAAAAAAACCATTCTCTAATGTTTATTATATTATCAATTCTTTACCGGTAACACTGCCCGAAAAAATTTCTTCTCCTATAAATACCTTTAAAACAGGAAAGAAAGAACAAACAATTTGAAAGGAAAAATAACAATAACAAGAATATTATGAAAAAACTAAATTAATACCCAGAAACTACCCGGATACTTAAAATCTCAAACATATAATATGGTTAAAGGAAGGAAATAGTTTTATTATTTTCTTTTATTCAATTTTCTATCTTGACATAGACTATAACTTATGTTTTTTACCATATTCTGCCTATGTATTCCGGATTATTGCCGGGGTGGCGGAACTGGTAGACGCAAGGGACTTAAAATCCCTCGTCCCAAAAGGACGTGCGGGTTCAATTCCCGCCCCCGGCATTATGACAATTTTGGCGGTCTAATGGAAAATATTTTTGTTTTAAACTTGCTTTTGACATTTTTGAATAATAATAAACCAATACTTTCAAGTTAAGGAGGAGTAATGAGTTTTAATAAAATCCTTTTTATATGTATTATTTTGCTAATTGGAATTTCTGTCTATGCTCAGGAGGCTACTCCACCTCAACCTCAGGATATAGAGCAAACTCAGGCAGTAGAAGAGAAAAAGGAGT
>JBBISZ010000119.1:2838-8070 GCA_037441045.1 Deltaproteobacteria bacterium
ATAAGCCGCAGGAGCAAAAGGCAGAAGAGAAGAAAGAGGAGACAAAGAAAGCTGATGAAAAACAGGCAGAGGAGAAAAAGACACCAGAAGAACAAGCCCCTATACCTACAACAAATTCTGTCAGTGCTTCGGTAACCCAACCTTCATCAGGTTCAACTGAAAAGAAAGACAAGACAGAAAAGAGATTCTTTTCCGGGTCTGCTATAGCCTTTGGCAATAGTTTTGGAATAAATCCCGACAACCCCCTCTCAACCATTTCATTAAAACTACTTCCAAAATACAACCCGTGGTTTACAGACTTCTTTTCCATATCAGGCAGAATAGACATTTCAAAAGAAGTTACCAATTCCGATTCCACAACAAACCAGTATGAGACACAACTCTCAGATGCAAGACTCGAATTTGTATTCCCTGAACTGTACAGGGAAAAATATTCAGATATAATTCTTTCAGGCTTTCTGAGAACTACCTTCCCCACTTCAAAAGCCAGTCAGTACGCTACACTCCGATGGGGCAATGCCATTGATCTTGGAATCTCAAAGGGATTTTTTGGAGAAAAGGGTAAGCCAGAGACGCAAAAACTATTTCTCGGCTATGACTTCAGATTCTATAAAAACTGGCACAAATATACCACATCTGAGATACAGGAAGACTCCGGCGGTTATTATAAGAATTATCCTTTGAGAGTAAAAACACCAGATTACCTGAATACTGGATCTACCAATCTTGAATATCAGGTGGCTCACATATTCTCTACATCAATACAGGCAACTGAAAAACTCATATTTATAGGATACTTCTGGGTTATCAATGGTTGGGCTTACGAACCATATAGTGGTGGCAAGAGAGGGACAAGAGACAGTTTAGACTTCAATATTGAAGTAGATTATCAGGTTTTTAAATGGTTGACGGTGGATTTTGGTCTTGACACATTCCAGCCACAACTGCTCCCCAACAGTACATATACCAATAATCCATTCTGGAGAAATACTTACGACAATCTTACAACACTGTATTTTGATATTAGTTTTACCTTATAAAAACAACATTTAAGGAGGTATCGGTATGTTTAAGAGGAAGAGTTTGCCAATGGTTATTCTGGCTGCATTGCTGCTCGCAGCATTTTTATTCAGCTGCGCCGAGCAAAGGCCTGAGAGAAGTTATGTCCAGCAGTATCCTATTAAGAAGAGCTGGCTGGACGGTTACTGGTATTACAAGGTAACTGTTATTGATCATCCATACGAGGCAAAATGGACATTTGTGGGCGAAGAGGGTTTCCAGCTTGAAAAGATTAGATGGGTAATAGATGAAAATTACCTTTATGCATATAGAGCCTACGAGACAATTATGAATACTGAGAAAGGCTATTGTGTAAAGGCAGGTACAAAGTCTGAAGAACTTGAGACAATGGATATGACAGGTGTTAAGAGTTGTTTTCAGGATAATGAATGTACACCGGGTAATTTCTGCCTGAAAAATTCCAAAAAATACTTCGGTGCGCCGATCGCAGCATACAGGATTCTCTCACACTTTGATATTCAAAGGCAGTACAACCCCACCACTGGTGAAGAGATCAATGTAATTGTTGAGAATACCACTGATAGATTGTGGTGGGATAGAGAGTATATCAGGGTGGATTGGTCTCAGAACCTGATGTTTGACTGGTATCATTTTATACTTGAATATTCAGATCCAATGTATGCATATATGAAGAAAGAACCAGTTGCATTTTACGATCAATCTCAATCAATTATTACACCTCAAGATGGCTATCTTGATATAGTAAACGCAGAGATCGTATCACCAACCCCAAATTCTCTCTGGTATGAGTATTCTTACCCTGTGGTACTCAGTCAGGTTCCAGTAACTTTCAGACACTCATTCCTCAAGGTAAAACCGAGTACCTATGAACCATCTAATTTCCCGGATCTCTATTTTGATATTGGATTTGGTTATTTCAGACTTGACAGAGAGTCTTATGATAACCACTGGGGACTCAACGAGATCTCCAGAAACTACAATATGTCTCGCTGGAACATCTTCAAACAATGGAGAGACGAGAGTGGAAATCTTCTAAAGGTTAGAGATAGAGAGATTAAGAAGATTGTGTATTATATGAATGAAGATATGCCAGATGTCTTTAAGTGGCCATCTTATTTACTCGTAAGAGACTGGGATGTAGCCTTCAGAAAGGCTCTGAGATCTATAATTGCGACAGAGTATATGCTTGAAGGAAAGG
The DNA here is from genome assembly GCA_037441045.1 of Deltaproteobacteria bacterium. GTDB lineage: Bacteria > Myxococcota > SpSt-1050 > SpSt-1050 > SpSt-1050 > SpSt-1050. Next base: position 5,078 of record JBBISZ010000119.1, read on the forward strand.
AAAGAGATGAGGCAGATGCACTTGGCAAAAAATGGGTTGAGGAAAGAATAGACAAGATAGCAAACAATGGACTAGGAGCACTTGTTTTTGAATTGAGGGAAAATTACCATTGTGATGAAACATATCAGGAGGCTATGCTCAAGAAAATTGCTGAAGAAAAAGGCAAAGAAGTCAGTGATCTCACTATTGAGGAAAGATCTACACCGGACTGCAGAAAGAATCCTGGGGACCTCAGATACAGCATGATTTATTACATCAGTAAACCAATGGCTGGTGGTCCTCTTGGTTATGGTCCATCTGAGGCAGATCCAGAGACTGGAGAGATTATCAATGCAACAGCAAATATATACGGTGCTGCTCTTACCACCTACAAAGAGAGATCAATGGAGTTCTTTGATATAGTTTACTATTGCTCCAGAAATGGCACTACAGATGAACAGTGTCAAAGATATATTCAGAGTATTGCTCAGGGTGAAGATATAAGAGCTTACTTTACCAATATGTATGGTACTGGTGTTCAACCGATGGGTCCTGAAAATGGTCCATGGAAACCAACGGAGATTGTAAAGAGCAAACTTGATAATCTATTTGCCAGGGTCAAAGCAAGTGGAGCCAGAACTGATGAAGATGTTGCGAGATTACTCTCTGACAGGAATACTATGACTGCTATAAGTGCAAGAAAAGCCAATGTGGTAAAGAACCACCCTGAGATTGAAAAGATGATGTTATTTACAGATCTTGCAGTTGTAAAAGGTGGCGTAAAATATGAACTGGCAAACGGAGAAATGACGGATGATCTGGTAGACTACATAAGCCCACTAAGAGATCACTGGAATGACAAAATAAAGAATTTCCATAGATCTGAATATCTCAAGAGCAGATTCCACTGCATACTTGAACCAAATGAATACATTGATGATGGCGTTCTCTTCCTGGTAAAGAAGTATGCAGAAAAAGGCTGGACAAGAGAGCAGGTTGCAGAACTTGTTTATACTGCCATTTATAGAGGTGTAACAGAGCATGAAGTTGGACACACTTTAGGCCTCAGACATATGTTCGAAGGCTCTTTTGACGCGGTCAATTTCAAGAAAGAATGGTGGGATATCTACAAGAAGGTCAAGGCATCAGATCCAAAATTCGCAAACTTTGATTTCTTTAATGTACCAGTATTTCAGAATGAAACTGAGTATGACAACTATCTCAAAGTCTGGGATGAATTCAGAAAGAAGATGAGAGAAGAAGGTGCATATCTGTATCAGTTAACATCTATTATGGATTACGGTGCCCAGTTCTATACAGACGGATTTACAGGTGTTGATCAGACCGATTTTAGAGATGCATCTTTGAATCTTGGGGAGGATATATGGGGAGAAAAATATCCAACATCCAACTACTCCTGGGATGTTGCCTCAATCAAATTTGGTTATGGATTGAGAGATATCGTATACAACGGAAACAAGGCAGTAGTCTCAGTTGCTGAAAAGTGGGACGGAGCACCTGATTATGATAAAGACTATCAGAACAAGGTTGATGCAGTATTCTATGTTGGCGGTGAAAACTGCAACTCTACAAATGACTGCCCATTTAAGGATTTTGGCCAGACCTGTCTTACAGGAATCTGTATGAGACTTGATAAAGGGAATGACTTCTATCTTGGAGGCGAAAGATGTGCTGTAGATTCCGACTGTCCGGGATATTCCAAAGGACAGAAATGTGGTGCATCAGCAAATGTTCCGAAGGTCTGTTCTCACTTCTATCAGAATAAGAACTGGGGTTCCGATGCAAACAATTTCGTAAAATACAGATTCTGTTCAGATGAAAGAACAGATGATCTACCATTTTGTAATAGATGGGATGAGGGTGTTACCTCGAGAGAGATAGTGGTGAATGAAATCGACCTCTATAATAAGAGTTATATCTTTAATAACTTCAAGAGATATAGAAGAAACTTTGGATTTGACTATGATTCCAGAGTGTTTGGCAGATATTTTGTAACAATTGGTAAGCAGTATCAGGCGATGTTGTATCAGTACTTCTATGAGCCAGGGATGAGATCACCCTCCAACTGGAATATACCTGGTGGTCTCAATGATATGTATATTGCTTCAACAGTTGGGTTGAACTTCTTCAATAAGGTTCTTGGTGAACCAGATGTTGGATGCTACACCTATGTTCCAGGCACAAAATACCTCAAATTTAGATCCAGCGATCCTGAGAGAGAGGACTGCCACCTCAGACTGAGACTTGGAGACGCAAAGTACTACTGGCATAAGTATGAAGGCGGATACTATGGAAGAATCTATAGAATAAGTATTATTGGTACAGTGCTTGATAAGATAATGGCTCTCGATGCCCTTACTACCAGAGACTGGGGCTTCCCAGAAGCAAGTGGTATCAGATTCTATATCAACTACTACGACTTCTTTCAGAATGAATTGATAGATATTACAACAGGACTTGTAAATGAAGATTATCACAAATATGGATGGATTGCTGAGAATAATGCTGGTAACTGGACTTTGAAGCCAAGAAATATCTGGTACGGAGACAACTTAACAGGTAGAGAACTACCAGAGAGAAATCAGTACGAGATCTATAAGAACAGCTCTGTAATTGAACCTGGAGTTTCCGTTTACAATCAGATCTACGGTATGTCTTTTGCTATTGAAAGATTCTCAGTCTTCTTTGATACCACATTCTTCAACTTTATGAAGATCTGTATTGAAGGTCAGGAGTGCGGATATACACCTTATGACAACAGCGTCAGATGTGAATACAACTCCCTCTTTAACCCCTATACATATTATGGTGCAAGAGTATTCAGGCCAGTGGCAAGTGTAAATATTGACAGATCTATCGGTTGTGCAGCGATAGACAGAGCAAATATGTATAAAGACGCATATAACACCCATACCTGTATGCAGAAGTTTGGTGAAGATGATTATTCATGCTACTACAGAGTAAATAGTATGGAATCGGTCCTGAATATGATG
>JBBISZ010000120.1:0-3563 GCA_037441045.1 Deltaproteobacteria bacterium
CGATATGAAAATAGACTCACAAGATTGAAGGAAATTTATGAAAAGATGATTAAATTATAAGTGTAAAAATCTTTTTATATTTTTAATAAGTTTTGGATTAAATTTGGCTTCTGAGTTGAATCTCTTATTCCGGAAACAATTAAATAATACTTAACAAGTTTTTAAAATTTGTGTAATATCATGAATTATGGGTGAATATATGAAAGCAATGATTTTATACAAGCAGAAAGAGGCTCTGAGGCGAGAAGAACTGCCAATTCCTGAAATAAATAGTAATGAGGTTCTGATAAGGGTGGAAGCCTGTGGGATATGCAGAACGGATTTACATATTCTGGATGGTGAACTTCCTGAACCAAAGTTACCTTTAATAATGGGACACCAGATTGTAGGTAAGATAGTTAAAAAAGGAAAAAATGTGTCAGGGTTTTCCTGTGGCGATAGGGTTGGTGTACCATGGCTTGGATACAGTTGTAAAAAATGCAATTTTTGCAAGTCTGGAAGAGAGAATCTATGTGATAAGGCAAAATATACAGGTTACACTATCAATGGTGGCTTTGCAGAATATTGTAAGGCTGATACAGGGTATATTTTCAAAATACCCTATAATTATTCCCCTCTCAATGCAGCCCCTTTACTTTGTGCGGGGTTGATTGGGTTCAGGGCATATCGGATGATAAGGGATTCTGAAAAGATAGGTATATTCGGCTTTGGGGCGGCGGCACATATTTTGATTCAGGTAGCGCTTTATGAGAAGAAGAAGATTTATACATTTTCAAGAAGGGGTGATACTAAATCTGTCAGGTTCGCAAAAAAATTAGGTGCATACTGGGCTGCCTTTTCTGATCAGACTCCTCCTGAGAGACTTGACAGTGCAATTATTTTTGCCCCGGCTGGCGAATTGGTAATCAATGCTCTTAAGGTAGTAAACAAAGGTGGAAAGGTGATATGTGGTGGAATTCATATGTCTGATATTCCTTCATTTCCTTATAGATTTTTATGGGAAGAGAGAATGATCAAGTCTGTGGCAAATTTGACAAAAGAGGATGGGGAAGAATTTTTTAAGATTGCACCGGATATCCCGATAAAGACAGAGGTAACTGTTTATAATTTAGAAGATGTAAATATAGCATTAAATGATCTAAAAAACTCCCGCTTTGTAGGTGCTGCTGTTATAAAAATAGGATTTGAAGATTAGAGAATTGAGCAAATTCATACCTGTATGTGTTTTTATAGTTTTTTGATTATCTGTTATTAAAAGGGTCTTTAAGTAATAGTTAGGATTTAATTATATTTATCAGTCTTACCAATTGGAATAATATACAGAGGTATCTCCCCTTTATTTAACTTTAGTATTTCAGATAACTTATGATCATCAAAAGCCCCTATCATAACCGTACCAATTCCAAGCGATACTCCCTGTAATGCGATATTCTCTCCTATGTGACCCGCTTCCATATAAATATATCTAAAACCCCTTTCTGCATAGACAGAAGTGGTTTTCTCAGGTATGGCAGTGATTATGAAAAGTCCAGCAGACCTCTTTAAGAGTTCAATCTGATATGTAGATTTACAGATTTCAAAGAACAAATCTTTTTCATAAATAAGTTGAAGCGAGTGCTTTTCTGGAATGTATTTGTAAAGTCCTTTATTAAGCCCAATTACCGATCCATTGGCAAGATAAATTTCTATAGGATATGTTGCGCCTGCAGATGGAGAGGCTCTTCTACCATCATTTGCTGTTATACCCTGAGCTGCCCAGAGGAGTTGTGTTATTTCACTCAATTTTATTGGTTCATTGAGATAGTTTCTGATCGATCGTCTTTTGCTTAGCACCTCTTCAATGGAGACTTTACCTTTTTTGTCTGGTTGTGGCAAAGGTATATATCTTTCTTTCATCTTCTCTCCTGTAGAGTTTTTATTGAGCGCTTGTAAAGTTACAATTGTCATTAACAATGAGATAAATACCAGCAAAATAATAATTTTTTTCTTTTTCATTTTTTTATATCAATCTTGAGTTAGTTTAGTGATAAATACCAGATTTTTCAAATAAAAATGGAATCAAAACTATTTAAAATAAACCTAATGGAATTTGGATTTGCCTTTGTGGTAAAACTATTATATATAGATTTTTCAAAAGGGATGATAATCCCCTATGCATAGGAGGAAATGAATTGAAAAAAATCTATTGTATCATTTCTTTATCAGTGTTTTTGCTAATACCTTTCTTTGCAAATGCGGCCGGTATTGCTGTGGTTAAATCTGACTCACTAAAGGCATACAATAAAGTATTGACAGGGATTTCTATTGAAAGTCGTGTGCCTATTGAAGAGTATGATATGAAGGGGGATAGAGACAGAGGTGTCAAAATATTTGAGGTCTTAATTTCAAAAAAGCCATCAGCAATTATAACTGTAGGTCTTGAAGCAACATTACTTGCAAAGAAGATGATAAAGGATATTCCTGTGGTTTTCTGTATGGTGCCGGATCACGCAAAGTACGGATTGAGCGGTAATAATTTTACTGGTGTATCCGTTCTTCTCCCTCTCAAGAATCAATTGACAATTCTAAAATCTATAACTCCAAATGTAAGAAATGTAGGCGTTATATACAATCCGAAGCTCAGCAAAAATACCTTTATAGACCTCAATAAGAAGGCTACTGAACTTGGAATATCTCTTGTTGCAGTTCTGGTGGATGAGACTGATGAGGTTATATCGGGTATTCAATCATTGCAGGGTAAGGTGGACGCGATTTTTCTTTTTCCAGATCCTACAGTTGTAAGTTCGGTGGATACAGTAAAGGAGATAATCAAATTTGCATTTGAGAAGAAGATATCTCTTTTTGGTATAGGTGAAGAGATGGTAAAGGAGGGTGCACTAATCTCTATCAATCCCGAATATACATCAGTGGGGCAGCAGGTCGCAAGGATTGCTCAGGATATTATAAAGCAGAATATAAAGCCGGGTCTTATACCTGTTGCTGATCCTGAAAGCGTCAGTATTGCACTTAATATTACAACTGCCAAAAGAATTGGTGTAGAGTGTAATATGGCTCTTGAAATATTCACATTCTCCGCATACAATGAGTATCCAATAAAGGTTTTTAAATAAAAACACAGGGAAAGGAAAAAATTTATGAGCACTCTGGTAAATATAAACGGTAAAATCTTTGCTAAGAATCAGGCAAAGGTGTCAGTATTTGATAGAGGATTTCTCTTTGGGGATTCTATTTTTGAAGTGGTAAGAACTTACAACAAATATAAGATATTTGCTCTGGATATGCACCTTGAAAGATTATATAAATCGGCAGATTTCATATCAATGAAACTTAGAGACAGAAGGTATATAGAAGATATTATACGAAAAACAATAAGAAAGGCAGATAATCCTGAATCATATGTAAGGCTTATAATTACCCGGGGGGTTGGTAGAGATATAGGTATGAATCCAGATTATGCAATAAGGCAAAATTATTTTGTAATAGTAAAAAAATTTAATCCACCCCCTGAGGATATAAATGAGAGGGCGGTTCCAGCAGCAATTGCGTCAATAAAGAGGAACTAT
>JBBISZ010000120.1:3573-7915 GCA_037441045.1 Deltaproteobacteria bacterium
ACGCTTATTAAGTCGGGCAATTACCTGAATAATGTGCTTGCACATATAGATGCCATGAAGAAGGGAGGTGTGGAGGCAGTGATGATAAGCCCTGATGGATATGTCGCTGAAGGGACTACATTCAATGTTTTTATGGTTAAAAATGGCATATATTATACTCCTCCACTGTCTGCAGGTATTCTGGACGGAATTACGCGAAAAGTGATTATTAGGATTATGAGAGAAAATGGGATAAGATTTTATGAAAAGAATATTAAGCCGCAGGAATTTTTGAATGCCGATGAGATATTCTTTACTTCAACTCTGAGAGAAATACAGCCTATATTCAGGGTAGATGGTAAAAGAATTGGGAATGGTAAGCCATGGATATATACAAGAAAATTATATGATCTATTCAAGGCAAATATAGATAAATATCTCAGTTAGTAATCAGGGAAAATTATCTTAAAATTCTATAAGGGAGCAGCTGCAGCCGTCTGAAGATGAATTATCATTATTTGCATCAGTGTTTGTGGAAGAATCTAAGATTATCCCAGCATCATAGGATGTAGATGTGTCTTCAAAAAGCGTGTCTTCAGTCGGAGATTCGTCTGATAACTGAATATCTTTTATAGAGATATCTTTTCCTGTGTCCACACCTGTATCTCTTGGAGGTATCTGACCATCACAGTATCCGTCCTTGCAGGATTCTTCGCATTGCTCAAGGAGTACCCAGCCGCCTGTAGCATTGCACTGTTCTACAATAATTTTTACCCCTATATCTCTACATCTTCTCTCTCCCTCCTGGCACTGTCCTATACATTGGCCATCATTGCATCCACCAGCACATTCATTGGTTTTATTTGTGCCATCTCCAAAGGAGTTGCATTTGACTATCCAGTTTCCATCGCAGGAGAATGTGCCTGGTGTGCATGTTTTTTCAGGAGAGTAGATCTCACAGGTTTTTAGTGATGAAGTATTATCACCTGAATTTCCACCACATATCAGGACACCTTCTGCTCCAATTAGTTCTGCTGTATGATTTGCCCTCGGTGTAATGAGGCTGAGATCTGTAGACCATTTGCCAGTTGATGGGTCAAATATCTCAAGTGTGGCTATGGGATTACCATCTTTATCTATTCCACCCGATGCTAAAACTTTATTGTTGTGAAGTAATGTAAGTCTGAAGTCTCTGCGGGGAATATTCATATCTCCTGAGGCAGAGACACTATCATTCATTGGGTCATAAATTTCTGTGGTTGCAATTAGATTATTATTTTCATCCATCCCTCCGGCAATTAGAACCCTGCTATCACTGAGATTTATAATCTGATGTCCTGACCTGTCTGTCATTAGATCCTTGCTGCTTTTTATCGTATCATCCTTATAGTTATAAATCTCAAGGGTCTTATTCCCACCACCTACTACAAGTACCTGATAATTGGGAATCGCTGTAAATCTGTGTCCATTTCTCGCAAATGAGAGTGGCGTAGGGGAGGACAACCATTTTAAGTCCTGCTTATTGACAATTGCAAGTTTTGTAATATTTGTACCAGGTCCTATCATAACTATAAGAACCAGAGGTTCGTCCGTTGGATTAAAAAATACTATTCCTCCTGAATGGGCGGACGGAAGATCATTGAACTGATCTACAGACTTTGTCTGTATATCATAAAAGTCTGTCTTAACAATAGGTGAACCTGAGCTATCCTCTCCTCCTACAATCAGGATTGAACCCTTCTCAGAACCCTGTTTTGATAGAGCAAATATATTGGCAAGTGGTGGATTCTTTCTTGCTACCTTGAGTTTGGGACCAGATGCCCATGAGAGATTTTGAATTGAGAAGAATTCGCAGGAATCAAGTGTTGAACTGCTATTTTTTCCTCCGCATACCAGATAGGAACCTTCTATTGGTATATAAATACCTTCATGGTACGCCCTTGGTGTGGATAAAGATTGAGCAGGTTTTATCTTTGCGCTCTCCTGAGAGAAGGACTCCATGGGAATAGCCAGGATCAGGATTAATAGGGAAAGAGAGATTATAATATTTTTCATCGTCTATGCCTCCTGAAGTGATTAATATTATCTTTTATAATCATACTAAAATCAATATTAATTTTAAAAAACATAATTCGGATTTTTTTATAAAAATCGTAAAAATCTTTTTTTTACTTGAGAAGATTCTATTGATAATTCCATCAGGTAGTATAATTCTTTATAAGGATAATTTAACGTAGTGTAGATAAGTAATATTGGACTGATTTATTATAAAGACTATAGATTTTTCTAAAATAAGATGAACACTTTTTTTATGTAAGCAGATATTCAGGCTTTTAAATTATTCTCTGCATACGCAATTCCAAAACCTATAAATACAGCCCTTGCTATTGTATTCCTTATCAGTTCTCCTGTCCCGAAATTGAGTCTATCAACATTAGGTAGGGTCTTTCTGAGTATATTCATCTCTATACCTGCAACCTTATCAATCAGCATCTCTGCAGCAGGCTCTTCATCCAGAAAATTGTTGAAATTCTCGCTCTTTGTATTTGGGCTCTGTGGAACTACAATATCATTGTATTCGTTCATAAGGGTAGGGTTATAGACGATGCCCTGCCTTTCTTTTCTTTTTATACCTTTAAGATTCTGATAAGCCACAAAGATGAGGTACCCGGAAAAAAGCGCATTTCCTATAGCTTTTACAATCTTATCCCCTTCCTCCTTTGGTAGTTTATTTAGATCGGAGGCATCCTGAAATAGTTTTTGTTCAAGTTGATAATTGAACTGGTCAATGGCTGAATTTACACCATCCTCAATTGTAGCATCAAGTGCCTTTGCCTCTTCCTGACTGAGTGCATTAAGCCTATCCCATTCACGGGCTATATCCTTATACATAAACATCAAAACACCTCCTTAATTGTGTTTGTGTATAAGGTTATTTCTACATTTGATTTTAATAAAGTCAAGTAATAATACTTGATAATTTATGACCAGAATAGTATTATTAAGAGGCGAGGTAAAAGATGAGGATAATACGAATATTTGCTTTGTTTACTATGTTTTTCATATTTCTCAGTTCCAAATTAAGTGCTGCGCCCAGATTTTTACGATTATCTTACTCTAATAATCCTGCCACTACTATAAGTATTGCATGGAATACCGATGTAGATACTGATACGATTGTAAAATATGGCAAGAAGAGCGGAAATTATATAGAGACAAAATCGGGAACCTCATTTAAGGCAAATGGGGCACTTAACTATATTCATGAGGTTACTATAACAGGTCTGGAACCTGATACTATTTACTACTATATCGCTGGAAGTAACTCTGATGGTTTTTCAAAAGAGAATACATTTAAGACAGCTCCAGTAGAGGACACGAACTGTTCGGAGTTTAGTTTTGCATATCTCGGAGATAATAGACCCGATCCCACATTTGGAGGTGGTGAGAACTGGCCTCAGATTTTAGAACAGGCGGCAAATCATAGCCCTGATTTTTCTATCAATGGAGGCGACCTTGTTATAGATGGGGATCAAATAGATCAGTGGATTAAGTTTTTAGGCTGGACAGAGCCTGTGGCGAGTAAGATCCCACTTATGCCTGCGCTTGGTAATCATGATACGGGGCCGGGGAGCGGTGATACAGCAAATTATAATCAGATATTTGTGCTCCCGAGATCAACAGGTAACTTTGGAAGTAATACTGAGGATTACTACTATTTTACTTACGGAAATGCAATTTTTGCGGCTATTTCTACAGAGACATTTAAGGAGGGTTCAATACCGTTTGAGAAGCAGGCAAAATGGCTGGATGAGGTACTTACCAATAATCCTAAAAAATGGAAGTTTGTATATTATCACAGCCCTACATATACTAAAAATGTGGTGTTTGATATAAGTCATCCGCCCAATGAAGAGAAGCAGAATGCAGCACTTGTGCCAGTCTTTGATAAGCACCATGTGGATATTGTTTTCACAAGTCACAATCACTGGTATGAGAGATATGAGCCATCTGCCTGTGCAAATCAGGGGGAGCCTGATTCTGATAAGCCATGTTCTGTTGGAGCCAACAACTTTGATAAGGGGACAGTATTTGTGGTCTCTGGAGGTGCCGGTGCATTCACAATACCTGGAATGTTGTGTGGTACCCAGACTGGAAGGGTAAAGTGCTCTGGAGATCATCATTACATTATAGTTAATATTAAAAACGAGACTCTTACTTATGAGGCGTATTCAGCGTATCCTCAACAGAATAAAATTATGGATAATTTTGCAATTACTAAGTCCAAGGATAATTGTTTAATAACCGTTGATGCGGGTTTTGAAGATGTTGTGTCGGATACAGGTTCTACCGATGTATTAAG
>JBBISZ010000121.1:0-7890 GCA_037441045.1 Deltaproteobacteria bacterium
GTTGCCTCTATAATGGACTATTCAGATTCAGTCGGGGCAACAGTGGCTGCAATGCTGACCACGACTCTATTTCTGCCTGCAATAGGTATTCGTAAATCTGTAATTCTCCTTTTTGTAATTTCAATCTTCCTGGTTTTGTTTTCGTTATCAAAAATGCAAAATAAGAGATATTAGGTTTTTGCTTTCATAAACTTTTTCCCTATAGTCTGTCCATGCATGCCGTGGAGGAAAACGCTGTAAAGTACATATGAAAAGTAATAAAAGATGTACTACAATAAAAATACTGGGATTGGCAAAGATAGATTCATTGGTCCTTCGTGAATGAGATTAATTGGATAAAGAATTAATCCATCAATCAATCCTGGCCAGAATATAGGACAAAATGTGTTGAATTTAGGTTCTATCATATTGGCCAATGTTCTCCCTTTAGTATATTCAATATTATGATAAATTATGGAAGGCAGCATCTTTTTTGCCAAGTAAAAATAGTTAGCGAATTATTTGGACAATTTATCATTATTTATCATTATTTATTACAGGATATAATTAGTGCCTAATTAGTTTGACATTAAATTATGAATTTTGGTATAATATATAACTAATAAGGAGGTCAGCGATGAAAAATGCCATCAGCCTGGTTTTTATTTTCTTCTCATTATTACTTTTCGCCTGTCAGTGTGATGATAATAGTGGCGGTTTTACTCAGGTTACACCAAAGCCTGAGCTAAGTACTACTGAGATCGACTTTGGAAAGGTTCTGGTCAATTCCACAGCCGAGAGGAGTCTGAAGATTACAAACAAAGGAGAGTCTGACCTTGAATTTGAGAGTGCTGAGATAAAGCTGATATCTCATAAGACCCCCAGGCCTTTTAATGGTCAGATAGACAACAAAGATCTGGGGAACATATCGGATGTTAAGATAAAGGCGGGAGATGGGAATGGCAAGAATGTTGTATTGACATATACACCTCTTAATGTTGGTGTAGATACCGCTGAACTCCATATCAAATGGTATAAAAACAAGTCTACTGGTGAGACCGAGGAGCTGATAGTGAAGATAAAGGGAGAAGGTGCAAAACCGAATATCGATGTATGTTTGCTGGATGATAGCGGGACGGAGGTAAAGTGCCAGTCGAGTTGTACACAGAATCAGTATTGTGTGGAGAAGGACTTTGGGGAGCAGGATATAAATAAGGAATTAACGGCACAGTTCAAGATAAAGAATATGGGAGGATTTCAGATTTATGTAACTGATAGCCGGGTTGTACAATGTCCCAAAACAAAGCCTGAATGTACATTTGATGAGATGGTAGCAACTACAAGTTCAAATGAGTTTTATATGTCAAATCCATCATCAGGTAGCTGGAGCGGAGAACTCAGTGAATATCCAAAGAGTGGTTCATCAGTTATAGTAACGGTGAGATATAAGGCAATAGATGGTGGATCTGATCTCGGTGCATTAAAGGTAATTAGTGAAGACCCGGCAATGCCAACAATATATGCCAAACTAACAGCCAAGGGTATAGCCCCCAAGATCTGTGTTGAACCTGCAAATTATACATTCCCTACGACCACTGTAGGGCAGAAGAGCACCGGACAGATAAAGATAACCTCTTGTGGAACAAAGGATCTGATATTGAGCAGTATAGAGTTATTAAACAACACAGAGGCAGATTTTGGTTATGAAGGTATTGGACAGAATCTTCCGGTAACTCTTGCACCGGGACAATCAGTAAATGCAAATGTGTATTATCAGCCGAAGAGTTGTAAGGATACAGACTCACCGGATCTTGCACAACTAAAATTGACAGCGAATGATCCGGCGCTTTCTCAGGGGATAGGTTATGTGAGAATGTATGGAGACTGTCAGACAGCGCCAGAGTGCAAGATACAGCTTGACCCGGTATTCTTGGACTTTGGGAATGTATTACAGAACTCATCAAAAGAGGCACCATTTAATGTGATGAATATAGGAAATGCGGATTGTGATATAACAAGTATAGGTGGGTTAAGCAGTAATAAATTTGCTATATCAAAGGTGGTTGAGGAGAACAAGACAGGTCAGCAGACAAATGTGAGTTCACCTTATGCATTTAAGATACCTCCCGGTGAAAAGGGTATAGTGACTGTAAAATTTACATCAGATAACAACCTGGGTACATTTACAGATACAGCCACTATCAGTTATGCCGGAGGTTCAAGTAAGATTAATATGAAGGCTACGGTGATCCAGAAGGGAACCTGTCAATTTACAGTAACTCCATCATCTGCACTCAATTTTGGTAATGTTGCAAAGGGTGCCTGTTCAACAAAAAGTATCCTTATGGAGAACAAGGGTGCAGATATATGTACAATCAACACAGTAAAGAAAGGGCAACTGACAGGTCCGTGGTTCTCTCTCGCTAAAAATTATAATGGAACAACAGTGGATATAGGCAATTTTACAAAGATAGAGAGTAAATGCTGTCCAACTGGTACCGGTTCGGCACCTAACTTTATGGGTATACCCGATACGTTTGGTACATACAACTATTTGTATATAGGTACTAATGCATCAAACCAGCCTACATGTAACATGGAGAGTAGCCCGGGCTGGTGTGTCAAACTGCAATGTACCGGAGTAAATTCAAGGCTTGATGTATTGCCAAACCCAATTGATTTTGGTATAGTGACATACGGCTGTAATTCTCAGGAGATAGTGGTAAAGCTTTATAATAACGGGACAGCACAGTTGACTGTAGGTCCTGATATATCGGCATCGCCTGCATCATTCATAATTACATCAAAGCCTGCAAATGCAACTACTATTCAGCCCAATACTTCAATTATTATTAAGATCAAGTATAGACCCTCAATTCAGAGTGGTGTTGAGACAGGCAAGCTCAGAATTCAGACTGATGCACCAAATGCAAACAATGGATATGTTGAAGTACCACTTAGAGGTGAGGCAACACCGGATAAATATGTGACAGATACATTCAAGCAGTCCGATAAGCCTATTGTGGATGTTCTATGGTGTGTGGATAACTCAGGATCAATGGGTGACGAGCAGTCTATGCTGGCAGGGAACTTCCCCAAGTTTTCTAATTATGCGACAGTTAAGGATCCTGTGACCGGGGATTACAAGATAGATTTTAATATAGGTGTAATCACCTCAGAAATAAATGATCCTGAAAAGGTAAATGGAGTTATGAATTATCCTGGTGTTTTATATGCAAAGAGCGGATATCCGAAAATAATAGCAAACTATCCGCCAAATCCACACGATCCAGCGTATGATCCTGTAACGACAGATTTCAACAAAGCATTTGCAGCAAATGCGACAGTTGGAACCTGCTGCTCAGATGAGCAGGAGGCATGCCTTGAAGCCACCAAAATGGCACTATCTGATCCAATAATTAGCGATCCACAGGGGAATAAAGGCTTTTTGAGGAATACAAATACCAAATTTTCCAAATTGGCACTGATAATGATGTCTGATGAGGAAGATCAATCACCAGCAGGAGTGGACTATTATGTGGACTTTTTCAAACAGATTAAAGGTGTCAGAAATACAGACTTACTCTCAGCAAATATAATATGTGGACTTGATAGACACGGTACTATAAGCAATCCACCAAATGCGGCAGATTGTGGAGATACTACAAATGGCAACGGTGCTTATGCAGCAGATAGATATCTGGACTTCTGGAAGAAGATTGGAAATGGAAGGGCATATTCAATATGTGATACTACATGGGGAGATAAGATGAGTGAGCTTGGAATAGATGTGTGGACGGCTCAGGTGGAGTACTATCTGTCAAGACCAGCGGATCCTAATACTATAAAGGTAACGGTAAATGGAAACAATGTTAATAAAGATCCTGTAAATGGTTATCAGTATGATCCTGATCACAATTCAATTTACTTTGGAGCCAATGCAGTACCGCCGAAGGGAGCGACAATAGTGGTAACCTACGAGGCTCAGTGCTATTAGTTTAATTTAATTGTAATTCTAATATTAAAGAGCAGGAAAATTTCCTGCTCTTTTTTTATTTAAAAAATCTGTATGAAAAATGAGGTTTGTTTCTGTTTATCTGAATTGTATTAATTAAATTTTATTAATGTGTTTGCAAATAGAGTAAAATATCTCTGATAACATAATAATTGGTTTGGAAATTAGATTGTATGTTAGAAAAGTAATTCTTTATAAAAAAATAGATGGTTATTCATTTTTTAGTATGTATGAAATGTATATTTCTGTTAAAGATTTTAAGCAGGTAAATACTTAAATATCTGTATATAATGAAATAATCCTGCACTTTGTTCAAGAACTGGTATGAATTTATAGTCTGAAAATATTTTTCTTAATTCTTTTGCAGACAACCTTTCTGAAAGTGGCGGTCCAGAAGGGGTTTGAATTTTCTTAAAATCAACAATGATAACCATTCCGGATGGTCTTAAAATTCTTTTTAATTCTTTTATTGCCTTATCTGTCTCCTGATTTACATAAAAACCATGCATAACATTTATAAAAATGGCGGCATCAATAGTATTGTCAGATATTGATGTCTGAGCAGTAAAATCCTCGTTTAATGGTGTGATATTTGTTATCTTTTCTTTTTCTATCTTTTCTTTAAGTTTTTCTATGGACTCGCTGTGAATATCAAGGGCAAATATATTTTTTATATTTGTATTTTTGGAAAGCGCAATTGCAAAATCTCCTTCCCCACATCCGATGTCAATTATGTTATTTAAATCGGTAAGTTTGAGATTGTTAATCAGTTTTTTGTAATTAATAAGTAGCTTACTTGATCTCCTGCCTGAATGATGATGTTTTTCTTGCATAATAAACCTCTTTGTGCGTTCTATATAAATTATATGCCTCTGTCAAGACGAGAATTGTCTACGTTAATTGCCAGCCGATCAAATTTAAAAGAATTTCGCAGAATAATATAGAAGACATCTTTTACCTTGAATAAAAGGTCTGTATGATATAAAATAATCTACTTAAGGAGGAGTTTTCCAATGATAAGATATGCAACTTTAATAAGTATGCTGCTTCTTCTTTCATTCTCATATTCCTGTTCGGTTTCAATTGAAGGGGCTCCGTGCGATCCTCAGAAGAATAACTGTCCCGATGGGCAGTACTGCTCCAGTGAAGGGATATGCAGAAGAGGAACAGCTGAATTAAAAGATACTTTCAATATTTCTGATAGCGAATCTCTTGAAGATATTAAGGGGGATGTGAGGGGGACTGATGCGATTATCTCCGATATCTCATCTGATATTCAGGATATTGTTGATGCTGGTTGCAAAGATGAATGTACAAAGGATGAATGTAAAGATGGGACGATTTTGAGGGTATGCAAAGACTGGAATAATGATGGGTGCAAAGAGTTTAAGGAGATTGGTTGCGGAAGTGGTGCATTATGTCAGGATGGGATATGTATGTGTGGTGATCAGTATAAGGATTGCAATGACGATATGTCCGATGGGTGTGAGACCAATATTTATAATAGCAGAGAACACTGTGGAAGTTGTACAAATAATTGTGGGAATAATACTATCTGCAATAATAAGACCTGTGAATGTCTTGATGGATTTCTCAACTGCAATGGAAAATGGTCAGATGGTTGTGAAATAAGTATTGCAAATGATATAAATAATTGTGGCGGCTGTAACAGTAAATGTGGGAAAAATATGGATTGTATTAATAAGAGTTGTGTTTGTAAAACAGGGTTTGCAAACTGTGATAACGATAATATGGTTGTGGGTTGTGAGACCAATCTCTACGATAAAACTACCTGCGGAAAAGACTGTAATAGTATTTTAAATTGCAATAGTGATGCTTTTTGCGATTCGGGCACCTGTAAGTGTAATTCGGGATTCGGGAATTGCAATGGATTATGGTCGGACGGTTGTGAGGTAAATTTGCTGAATAATCTCAATCATTGCGGAGAATGTAATAAGGCTTGTAATCTTTTAAATGTATATACACCTTTTTGCAAAAATGGTTTATGTGACTATGATAAATGTAAAGAGTTTTATATAGATCAGGATCAGGATAGAAAAAATGGTTGTGAATACTGGTCAAATTTCCCTAAAAGATATGATGGTAATTATAATGAAATGCCAGATGTTGTATTTAGGACGGCTGATGGATATTTGATTGCAGGTAAAAATGAATCACTAAATATATTGTGGGTTATAAAAGTAGATAATTATGGTAATATTATTATGGCTAAGGATATTCAACTAAAAGGAAAAGCGATTCTTAAAACGGGAATTCCTTTTATTGATCCTGCTGGAGGAGGTATTTATGGATATTTGTTGGGTGGTACTCTGGAGAATGGTGAAAGGGTAGATATATTTATTATTAAGATTGATTTAGATGGCAATATAGATTTTGTGAAAAATTATTTTGTGCCAAACAAAGTTGATAAATATGATATTAGGAGGATCATTCAGATACCTCAGGAAAATGTGTTTGGGCTGCTTGGTAGTTTTAATAACAATCCGCTTTATATGTTAATAGATAATTATGGTAATCCAAAATTGGCGATATTTTATCAGGAGGAGGATAGTAATCAATTTTCGAGTGGTAGTTTCAATGATGCTATAGATGATAATAAAGGTGGACTAATTTTTATAACAGGTACTCTAAAAAGAGCTGTCCTGAATAATAATGGTGTCATAATTGCTTTAATTGACGGAAGTAACGGTGATTTGAACAAGATTAATCTTATCACTGTGCCTGTAATCAATTTGAGTGGAAATTCTATCAGTTCTACAATACTTTCTGCTGGAGATGATGTTTCACTGGCGATTTCGGGCACTATTGCTGAAAATTATGTATCAGATGGTCTTCTGATAGTCTATAATTTTACTCAGGAGAAGGTCCTGAGTCTACAAAAGATATCTGTAGATTCAGGTAGGTTAATTTTTAATAAGTTGAGAAAAATAGTATATCAGGGGGATCAGTTTTACCTCCTTGGTGCCGACTTTAGAGAGACTTCTACCAATCAAAATGATGAGGTACTGGTTCTGCTGGATAAGAATATGGCTATATTTGACAATATTGCTATTGGCAGGGATAAAGACGAAATTTTTGCAGATTTCGCTGTAGACTCAACAGGTATTCTGACTGTATCGTCAACCCAATCTTTAGGTATATCAAAGGACATTATGGCGGTAAAACTTGGCAAAGATCTAAGCATAGAAAATGCTATGTGTGAATCTGGATTTGTAAAAAGTATTAAACTTTCGGGACAGAGTCTGGTTACATATGATGTAACTTCAATAGGTATAAGTGAGATTAAAATAGATAATGTGACTTCTCAGGATCCTTTGAGTGTTATTCAGGAGAGCAAGATGAAGGCATTTAATATCTGTAATTCGCCAGAATAATATCATATTTTTAAGAGTAAAAAGGCTGATTGAAGATTTAAATATTTGCATTTGACATATAATGGAATAATAGTAATATTTTGGTTGTTTATGGGAGATATAAAAAAGCCATCTGATGTGATTCTGGTTGTAAGCATCTTATATAATAAAGAGGATTGTCTTTTTATTGCTATGAGGAGCCTTACTGAAACTTTTGGAGAAGGGAGGGTTCCTGATTATAAGGGTAATTTTGATTTTACAGACTACTATAATGAGGAACTTGGAACTCCAATATTCAGAAGATTCTGGATATGTGAGAGGCTTCATGATAGAGACAGTCTTTCGGAGATAAAAATAAAAACAAACCTTATTGAACAGAAGTTTTCAAAGGAGGGGAAGAGACAATTTAATCTGGATCCGGGTTTTCTGTCCACTGAAAATTTCGTTCTTGCCACAACCAAGAATTATACTCACAGAATCTATCTCAGAGACGGTATTTATGCTGATCTCACACTTGTTTTT
>JBBISZ010000122.1:0-7853 GCA_037441045.1 Deltaproteobacteria bacterium
GCCTTATTTGCCCTTACAAGTTGTGCAAGTTTAAATGCTCCATCAGGGTTGGAAGTGGATTCAACAGGGTCAGGCCAGCAGAAGTTATCAAGCCCTGCCATATGGTCTGGATCTCCACCTACTGCAATATAATTTCTGATCGCCTCATCAATTGCACACGCCGCCATAGAGTATGCATCCTGATTGGAATATCTTGGAACTATCCCATGACTGACCACCACGCCCTCCAACGAATCGAGATCAGGTCTTACAATTCCGGCATCCGACGGACCGTCATTGCTGATACCAACAAGTGGTTTCAGGATCGAGCCACCCTGCACTTCGTGGTCATACTGTCTCACAAAATAGTGCTTACTACAGATGTTAAGTGATGCCAGTAGTTTATGCAATACATTATTTAGGTTTTCTGGCAACTCTAAATTTACTGGATTCTTCCTTACAGGATTGAAACGCGCTTTAAGTTCCATCTGTTTGTTGCCATGATGCAGAAAATTCAAACTCAGATATCCCACTCTTTTATCGTGATACCTGATATCAAAATAACCACTCTTATTAAAACTTCCTATAACTGTAGATTCTACCTTAAACTTCTGCGAAAGTTTTAAGAATTCATCTATTGTATCCGGAGGAACGACCACCGTCATTCTCTCCTGAGACTCTGAGATGAGTATTTCAAATGGATTCAACCCCTGGTATTTCAAAGGAGCCTTACTCAAATCGATTACAGCACCTCCTGCAAGCTCAGCAAGCTCTCCAACAGAGCTTGAGAGCCCACCTGCGCCATTGTCAGTAAGTGTTCTATAGAGGCATAGATCTCTCGCCATCAAAAGAAAATCGCTCATCCTCTTCTGTGTAATAGGGTCACCTATCTGAACCGCTGTTGATGGTGAACCACTATGTAACTCCTCTGAACTGAAAGTGGCTCCATGAATCCCATCTGCACCTATCCTCCCACCTACCATCACAATAAAGTCTCCCTCCCTGATCTCTTTGGTTTCGCCCATCTCGTTACATACTCTGACAGGCAAAACACCCGCGGTTCCACAGAATACAAGAGGTTTACCGAGATATGAATTATCAAACACCACAGACCCGTTTATAGTAGGAATACCACTCTTATTTCCACCATGCTCAACTCCCTCCCTTACACCTTCCAGAATTCTGAGAGGATGCAGAATTCTTGGAGGAAGAGACCTATCATAAAATGGAGATGCAAAACAAAACACATCTGTATTAAAAATAAGTTTTGCACCCTTCCCTGTCCCCAGAGGATCTCGATTTACTCCCACTATGCCGGTGAGTGCACCCCCATAAGGATCCAGCGCCGAGGGGGAATTGTGTGTCTCTACCTTAAATACAAGATTGTACTTTGAATTAAATCTGATTACACCTGCATTATCTGTAAATACTGAAACACATATATCCTTCCCACCCTTTTCCCTTCTTACCTCCTCTGTGGTCTTTTTAATAAAGGATTTGAAAAGACTATCTATGTGTTCTAAAATACCTGATGAGCCATCATAATATTCTATTTTTGCATTAAATATTTTATGCTTGCAATGCTCCGACCATGTCTGGGCAATACACTCGAGTTCTACATCTGTAATATCCTCTGGCATACCTTCACTCAATCTCTTCTTCCTATGTTCAGGATTATAAAAGTAATCCTTTATCGTTTTCATTTCATCAAGACTCAATACCAGAACCCTCTCCTTTGATATCCTGATAAGTTCCTCATCACCAACATTTAAATTTATAGTTTTTACCTCAGGCTTGACTTTGAGATCCACCTTTGCAAACCATGGTTCAATATAGCCATCACTACTTGAAGCCTCATCTCTTGAGACAATCCTGAAATCCTGTATCAATTCATTTACCAGAATCTCTTTTGCAATTCTCTTTATATCATCTATTCTTAAACCCGCAGATTTAAATGCATACCCTCTTGAATAGAAGACCTTCAGACCGCTATCAGGCTTTAGATCAAGAGCAACTGCGATTGCCTCTTCTGCTGTCCTTCCAACATCATCAGTAACTCCCGGCAACAGTCCTACCTCAAGGTAAAAATCAAAATCCTTAAATGCTATCTTATCAATACAATACCCATTTATTACTCTATCCTGAAAGACCTCTCTGGATAAAAACATCAACTTTTCATAAGGGATATCCAGTCCGATATTATATATATCGGATGAACGGATCAGATCAATATCCATCCCCAGATCTCTCTTGATTCGTCTCTTTAATTTCTCCCCAACTACATCCAGTTCTGATTTACTGACATAGACCTCAATTCTATGTGGCATATACTATCCTTTATTTAAAAGAGTCTTACACATTTTAAGCATCCTTGAGAGGACTTCCGACTCCTCAAGCAGGGCTGAATAATCCTTCTCTTTAATTGCCTTCTCTACCATCTCTCTACTGCGCTCTATTTTTGCAAATATCTCCTTCGAAAAATCATCCTTGCCCGTAACTTTCTTGAGCTCATCCATCATTGAATCGATCTCGTTGAGAGTCTTTTTTGTATCATATCTACACTTTTCAAAATTTTCATCAGTGGTAGTCTGAAGAAGGTAGTCCCTATTCTCCTCTGCCATCCTGCTTACCTCTTCATCTGTAAGTCCAGATGTGGCAGTAACTATAATTTCCTGCTTGAAACCTGTCTTCACATCCCTTGCAGATACAAGGACAATCCCATCAGAATTTATCTCAAATGTAACCTCAATCTCAACAGAACCCCTTGGACCTTTTCTAAGTCCATTCAATATAAATTCGCCCAGAAGTTCATTCTCTTCACATCTCTTATTTTCACCCTGCAATACGATGATTTTGACCTGCTCCTGATTATCTTTGACTGTTGTAAAGATCTTTGCCTTTTTTGTAGGGACTGCAGTATTCTTTTCTATAAGAGTATTAAAATAACCGCCAGCCACCATTATCCCCAGTGAATGCGATGTAATATCTACTAGCTTTGCCTCTGCCTTCTTATTCTGTAACATATGACCTTTTATGGCTGCACCAATAGCCACTGCCTCATCGGGGTGAATCCTCTTGCTCGGATCTATACCAAAAAAATCTTTTACCATCCGTGCAACCAGAGGCATTCTGCTCTGCCCTCCAACAAGGAGTACATCATTAATAGTTGATTTTACAATATTTGCCGATTTGAGAGCCATCTCGCATATCGAGAATGTCTTCTCAACAATCCCTTTACTTATCTCCTCCAGAAAATCTCTTGTGAGTGACACCTTCAGGTGAAGTGGTTCATTCTTTGAATTTGTAGCAATAAATGGAATGCTTATCTCTGTCGTCGTAAGTATGGAGAGGTCACACTTTGCCTTTTCAGATGCCTCCTTGAGTCTCTGCATCGCCACAGGATCCTGTCTCAAGTCTATACCATTCTCCTGCAAAAATGTACTTATGCAATAATCCATAATCCTGTTGTCTATATCCTCTCCACCCAGAAAAGAGTCTCCCGCAGTTGATATAACCTTGAAGTTTTCGCCAGCCACATCTACAATGGATATATCAAAAGTACCTCCACCTATATCATAAACAGCGATTCTGCGATTGATATTCTTCCCATAACCATAGGCAAGTGCCGCCGCAGTAGGTTCATTGATTATAGCCTCCACCTCCAGACCAGCAATAGTCCCGGCATCTCTGGTAGCCTGCCTCTGAGCATCATTAAAATAGGCAGGGACTGTTATAACAGCCTTTGTTACAGTCTCACCAAGCATAGATTCGGCAACAAGCTTCATCTCCTGTAAAATCATAGATGAGATCTCTGGAATCGAATAAACCCTTCCCCTCAACTCCACCCTCACATCATCATTTGGACCCTTCACAAGTTTATATGGAACAGACTGCTTTATTCTCTCCACTATATCTGAATCATACCTTCTACCAATCAGTCTCTTGGCTGCATATACTGTATTCTCTGCATTTGTAATTGCCTGTCTCTTGGCTGTATGACCAACAAGCCTCTTGTCGTTGTCAGATATTGCAACCACTGAAGGTGTCGTCTTATAACCACCCTTGTTTGGAATCACGATAGGTTGACCATCTTTGTATACAGCGACACAGGAGTTGGTTGTACCCAGGTCAATTCCAATTATATACGGCATATGCTTACCCTCATAAAATATACTTTGATAAATCCTCTAATTTTGCAAATCTGTCAAGTTTATTGTCTACATATGCCCTGTCAATAACAACCTTCTTTTCAACAAGTTCTGTTGCCTCATAATTTAAGTCCTCAAGGAGTCTCTCCATAACTGTATAAAGTCTTCTGGCTCCAATATCCTCGCTCTTCTGATTAACCATAAATGCAAATTCACATATTCTCTCCAGTGCATCTTCGGTAAAACCCAACTCTACTCCCTCAGCATTTAAAAGTGCGACATACTGCTTTATAAGTGAGTTTTTGGGCTCTTTTAGAATCCTCAAAAATTCATTCTTCCCCAGAGGTTCGAGTTCCACTCTTATCGGGAATCTCCCCTGAAGTTCAGGTATAAGATCAGACGGCTTTGCAACATTAAAAGCACCTGCAGCAATAAACAGTATATGATCAGTTTTTACAGTGCCATATTTTGTAAGAACCGTAGAGCCCTCAACAATTGGCAATAAGTCTCTCTGCACACCCTCCCTTGAAACATCAGGACCATGTCCGCTCTCGCGCCCCGCGATTTTATCAATTTCATCTATAAAAATAATACCCATATGTTCAGCCCAGAAGAGTGCCTCTTTTGTAACCTTATCCATATCTATTAATCTCTGAGCCTCTTCCTCCGTCAGAACCTTCAATGCCTCCTTTACCCTCATCCTCTTTCTCTTCCCCTTTTTTGGCATAATACCAGAGAGCATATCCTGCATCTGAATCATCATATCTTCCATATTGGAGATACCAAGCATCTGGATCGGAGGTGGCATTGATACCTGAATATCCATCTCGATTATTCTATCGTCCAATTCACCTCTTCTCAGCATCTCTCTGTTCCTCTCAATCTCCTCTCTGCTACTCTGAAAGTTATCCACCGGAGGCGAAAAAGGTATGGATGAATTAATCTTGCTGTTTTGAGGAAATAGAAGTTCCAGAACCCTATCTTCGGCTATTCGTGATGCCTTTTCTCTATGTAAGGTGAGAGCCCTCTCCTTTGTCTCTTTTACAGCCACCTCAACAAGGTCTCTTACCATAGAATCCACATCCCTGCCCACATATCCAACCTCTGTAAATTTGCTCGCCTCCACTTTTACAAACGGTGCCTGTGCAATCTTTGCAAGTCTTCTCGCAATCTCCGTCTTACCGACTCCGGTAGGTCCTATCATAATAATGTTTTTGGGATAGATCTCATCTTTTATATCATCCGACACCTGCTGTCTACGCCATCTGTTTCTTATGGCTACTGCCACCGCCCTCTTTGCCTTATCCTGACCCACAATATATTTATCCAGCTCTGAGACTATCTCCCTCGGAGTAAAACTCATTATAGAAAAAATTCTATCTTCATTATCAAAATCTGAATACCCTGCCATATTATAACACCTCCACAATCCTATTTTTGTTGGTGTAAACACATATATCTGCCGCTATATCCATAGCCTTTTCGGCAATGACCTCTGCCTCAAGATCACCATTTTCAATAAGAGCCCTTGCAGCGGCATAAGCATAAGATCCACCCGAACCTATTGCAATTACAGGAAGATCTGGTTCAATTACATCTCCAAGACCAGAGATGAGAAGAATTTTCTCTTTATTTGCCACCAACAGCATCGCCTCAAGCCTCCTTAGAATCTTATCTGTTCTCCAATCCTTTGCAAGCTCAACGGCACTCCTGACTATATCACCTTTATATTCCTTCAGTTTGGATTCAAACTTATCAAATAATGTTAAAGCATCAGCAGTAGAGCCTGCAAATCCTGCAAGTACTGATTCGTTGTACAGTCTCCTGACCTTCTTTGCTGTATGTTTGAGTACAGTCTGCCCCATAGTAACCTGACCATCTCCTATCATTACGACCTTATCACCTTTTTTAAGACATAAAACAGTTGTTCCATGAATTTCCATATACACCTCTTGACAATAAACGGGCTCACCCGTAAGCAAATTGGTTTTTAATATAATACCGCTCTCAACTTTTGTCTATCAAAAAGACCATAGATACCACTACGAATCAAAATTTAAATTATGCCTCAACTCCAACAGTTAAATAATGTCAAATTTTCTGGCTAACTACATTTTTCAGTAAGAAAGTATTGGTTATCAAGGCATTTTTTGTCATCATAATTTTTTCCATTTTAAAATACACGACCCATTTTCATCTAAATATTTTTATTGAACTATAATGTAACTCCTCTATCTTAATGCATGAATTAGATAAACCAGACTCTTAATACATATTGAAAAAAAATAACTTGCTTTATACTTTTTTAGGTGTATTCTTCTATATGTAACTTATTTTAACCCCTCAAAATGGGGTGGAAAGGAATTTGTACGATGAGTAAGAAACTGTATGTAGGCAATCTTCCCTATTCTTCAACAGAAGAAGAACTCAAAGAGATGTTCGGGAGGGTTGGCGCCGTTGAGTCAGTGTCAATTATTATGGACAGATTCAGCGGGAAGAGCAAGGGATTTGGTTTCGTAGAGATGGCTTCAGAGGATGATGCATCAAAGGCTATCTCCGAGATCAATGGCAGCGAAGTTGGTGGCAGAAAGATCGTTGTATCTGAAGCCAGGACACAGGGTGAAAGAAAGGGTAGCGGTGGCTTCCATTCAAGAGGAAGAGGTGGATTTAGAGGTAGAAGAAATGATGGGGGTAATCATAGGGAATAGGTAGTTATCTCTTGTTCGCAATAAAAGGAGGCTCTTATGCCTCCTTTTTTCATTTTAAAAACTATCTTATCCCGTCTACTGTTTTTCTAAAATCACACAAATAGTATATTAACTCCACACCCTTCCATAATAAATTTTATAAAAGCCTCTTATGTAAGTTTCCATTTATACCTTAATTTACCATTGATTATTATTGTGGCTTTATTAAGATATTAATCCATTTACTTACAGGAATTTTGCAGAATGGATAAATAAACTTATGATAACTTGCCCCTCGTGCCTGATATAGAACAGCCTTCTTTAATGTTGTAGTTTTCTTTGTGGTGTTTCTCATACAAACATACTTCCGCAAAATAATCTATTCCTTTTTGCTCTATATCTTATTTTACCTCTTTAGACATAATTAAAAATCTTTATTCCTCTATCATCTTCGTTGCACAGTGCCAATTACAGCATATGCTCTTATCATACTCCCACTTGATTTTATAATATTCAAGCAGCATATTCATCATATAGTTTATTGGATAAACTTTGCAGTACTTCTTATTCTTAGAGTCATATATCTTTAAAAATACATCAATTCCTATTCTCCCCTCCTCTGCCTCATAATAATATGGGTCATTTGTAAGCGTCCCCCACAATACCTCCTTTCTATCATCCAGTTCATCTCCGTCTGTATCTGCTTTTGACGGAGATGTCTTATATCTCTTAATCTCATCCTCATCCATAAGTCCATCCCCATCACTGCCCTCACAGGCATCTCCTTTCCCATTATTATTCCAGTCAGCCTGATCAGTATTACTTACATAAGGACAGTTGTCACATCCAGATATATTCTTTATGCAATCATGGTCAGGATCATCCGTTGAATTACATCCTGATTTCACTATAACAGCCCAGAATGAATAATCACACCTCCACTTATTTATCCACTCCTTTATTATATCATTCCACTCATCAGGTTTTATCGGAAATACTGTAAATCTCACCACCTTCGTCTCACACATTGATGCAGTGT
>JBBISZ010000123.1:0-7852 GCA_037441045.1 Deltaproteobacteria bacterium
CACTAAATATTCTATTCCATTCTACTCCACCCTCTGATTTTATCTTCATTATATAAAAATCGTTTCTACTATTACTTGTACTCTGAACATACCCGGAAACCACAAATCCACCATCTTTCATATTTTTTATAGAAGACAACTCAATCTCTTTATTATTTTCTGTAAGCAGATATTTTTTTTGCCACTTTATATTGCCATCACTTGAAAATCTTATCAGGTATGTCACACCCAAAGCCATATAATCAAACTCGTACGTCTCTATCACATCAACAAACATTTTTGAACTTAATATTTTTTACTCCACAAAACTTTACCATCTCCATCCAACTTTACTATCCATAAGCCTTCTTTACCTGGATTATTTGTATCCACATTCCCCACAAAGACATATCCACCATCTCTGGTAACAATTATCTCCATTACTATACTGCCAGAACCTGCCTCATATATATTATGCCATTGTATCTGTATATCATTATCTAATCTAATAACCTGTGTATATGTTCTGCCATCCGGATAAGACAAACTCCCTGCAATTATAATACCTCCAGAAGGCAAAATTTTAAGAGATTGAGCACTAGTCGAACGGGTGCCTTCAATTATAAAAGGAATCAAAAATTGAGATTTACAACTCTTATTCTCACACAAACCTGCACACTCCCTATCAACATAAGTAAAAACACATGTTTTTTCTTCACATTTTTCCACACCTGAATATTCTCTTAAGTATTTAGAATCAAGACAGTAGTTCTCTGGAATATGATCCTCGCATTTATAATTACACTCCCCACAATTATTTAGATCTTCTGTAACCTCACAACCATCGCTCCAATCGTTATTGCAATTAAGAAAACCTGATGGACATACACACCTGTTTACATCACAGAAGGAATTACCACCACACTCAATAGGGCAACCTTCCAAATCCGGCATGCTCTCCACATCTGAATATATATCCACAAGGATCTCAGAAGAGTCAGATGCCTCCTCAACATCTGATATATCCATAACAGATTAGATATCCAACTGATTTACATCCAGAATGGGAGTTGAATCGGCTATTTCATTTACATCAAAACCTACTGTGCTATCAGAAGATGTACAGGCGAAAACAAACACTGAGATAAATAAAATAATTAGTTTTTGCTTCAAGATTATACCCTCCCTCTCCAAAATAGATTATTATGGGAGAACCCTGTCAGCATATACACACTTTGAAACATCCCCCTGCTTCTCATAACTCTGCGAATTAATAAAACTCTCATAATAGACTCTTTTATAATTGTTATCCCAGCACTCTGAAATATCCAGTTCATTTACATTCTGATCCTTAATATCCCCGCCAGTTCCTCTTGCATCTGATCTGCCAGAACCATCTGACTTCCATCTTGACAATACCTTTAAATTCTCATCCTTGCCTTTATTATCAATATCTGCAATGGCATCATACGAAAATTCGCCCTCACCACCATCGTCAACCTTATATTTGTATACGGAATTTACAGGACCTTTTCCATCCTCACCAATAAAACCAATAAATTTTACATCAAGCGTATACGGGGCAGTTTCAGTGTTATACGACGCCTCTATTTTCCCCTCTTCTGTCTTTGAAGGATCCATCTCTTTGATAGTAGTAAAATCTACCATCAGATTCCCTGTCCCTCTTCTGTATTTAGTCCCTTTTGTATGCTCTCCAGAGAATATTACCTTGAACTCCTCACCATCCTTACCATGTGCCTCCAGTTTATAACTCCATTTACCTGCATCAAGTCTTGTAAGTGTAAATTTGTATGTCATTGGATCCAATCCGCCTGGAGTATGCGGTCCCCAGACTTTGGTATCTCCATCTCTCTTACCACCTGGAGACCTTGCAATATCCTCAGCGAGTGAAAGTAGAAAATAGATAGAGCCATTCACAACTGAGGTAAACTTTCTGGTAATTATATAAAACTCCGCAGTATCTCCTACATCTGTTTTAAGTAAGACCTCTGAATCATCTGTAAGTGAGCCGTCCCTCGAAGGGAATTTGATTTTTAGAGATTCTTTATCAGGGAGCCCCTCCAGAAAATCAATCTCTTCTAAGGCACAATAAATTAAAAAGGTTGCAATCAATAGACTAAAAATAATAAATTCCTTCATAATAGACCTCCTTTATTATTTGCATTTTATCATACAATTTTTAATATGCAACTAAATATTGCAAATGAGATCTTACACTCCAGTTTTAAATCTCTTTTTTATTATCCCCTTCTTCAACATCTCCTCTGATTTTACCAAAAAAATTACATATTAGTTCTCTTGCAATCTCTGCATCTTTTTCCAGAACCATCACATCATAACCCATATAAAAATAACTCATCGCATAGCCCCGTGCACTCATTTTTAATATAATAATTTATACCGTTTTCTTCCAGAATAGATTTGATAAAAATCAAATCTTCATTACTATAAGTAGAATATATATGAACTTACTTCATATCACAATCTGGCTCAAAATGTTTACCCAATAAATATCTCTGATTCTCTATCATATTGAAAACCGTCTGTCAAAATGGGATCCTGTTGATAATTTATTGATCTGAATATAACTATCTGAATATAACTAATTTGTTGATTTTTATTTATAATCTTATTAGATTAACAGATGTTCAACTCTGAACTTTTGAGGATATTTCAATGAGAAGCAATTACTTAAATCTCGTATTTATCTTTACTATTATATTTGTCATGGGCTTTTTATGTGCCAGAAAGGAGATAGATACATCCAATGAAAAGAGCATGGTAAAAGAGATTGAAAAAACTCAGACTATCATATCTAAGGCTCCATCTCTCTCAAAAGATGCTCAGGATTTTATAAATTTTTACGAAAACAACAGGGCCAAAAAAGATTACAATGAAATTATTAAAGGACTTTCGGAGATTGCCGACAGACTCAAATATGAGGATGTGTTACAACTCTCGGAGATAGCCAGATCAGAGGCAAGAGAGGTAATTTTATATCGTCTTATAAGATTCTATCTACACTTTGGTGACTTCTACAAACTAATGAATCTACTGAATACATATAAAAGTGAATTTAAGGATTCCACTTTTAAGAATGAAATCATATCTATAGAAAAGCGAATTAATAATATTGTAGCTGTCTCCTCAAACAAGATTGGGGTGCTTATTCCACTTTCAGGAAAATATAAAACCTTTGGCGAACAATTTATTAAGAATATTGAATTATTCCCCAATCTATTAAAGGTTGAGAATCCTGATGAAAAAGACCTTAGATATGTCAGTTCAGATGGTATAGAATTTGTTTTGAAAGACACAGAGGGAGATGAAAACAGGATTGAAAAGCTGGTAATGGAACTGATTCAAAAAGAGAATGTTATTGCGATTCTTGGTCCAGTCTTTATTCAGGAGAGCATAAAGGCGGCATACCTTGCAAACAAATACAGAATTCCCATCATCATATTATCCAGAAAAGACGATATTACAGAATATGGAGAGTATGTATTCAGAAACTGCCTCACCAATAAGATTCAGGCTACACACCTTGCAAGATACGCCGTAGAAAAATTGGGCATTGAACGATTTGGCATAATATACCCAAATAACCATTATGGCGTTGAGTTGACAAACTATTTCTGGGATGAAGTTGATAGACTTAATAAATCTATTACCGGGATAGAATCCTATGATGTTGACCAGACCACATTTGCTGCACCTGCCAGAAAGATTACTGGCAAGTTCTACCCCGAACTCAGAACAAAGAGGAAGACTGAGGAGATAGAACTGCCAAAATGGGCGCAGGGACTTTCTGGAGCAAGACTCGAGGCATTACTTAAGAAGATGAAGACCAATTATCCACCTATTGTAGATTTTGAGGGGCTCTTTATCCCAGATTATTTTGACAAGGCTTCACTGGTGGTGCCTGCTGTTGCCTATGAAGATGTGATGTTTACCAATGCAAAAAAGAAGGAGCTGGAGAATGCAGAAAAGATACTTGGAATAAAAAATATAAAACCCGTGCAGCTTCTTGGTGCAAATGGATGGAACTCTGAAGAACTTATCAAGAGAATGGGCAAATACGCTGAGAATGCGATATTCATTGATGGATTTTTCGCAAATTCTGAAAATGAGGCAGTAAAAAAATATGTAGCAGCCTTTAACTCTAAGTACAACTCAATGCCAAACCTGATAGATTCACAATTTTATGATACCATTTTGATTACGCTTCATATTCTCAGAAACAACAGACCTCAGACTAGAGATGATTTCTCTAAAGCACTCTTAAATCTACCCACAATTTCAGGCTCAGCTGGAGAATTAAAGGTTACTAAAGAGAGGGAAATAATGAGACCACTCAAGATCCTAACTGTTAAAGATCAGAAGATTGTTGAACTTGAAGAAATCAAATTCTGATGAATTCATACCTGTTTTTACAGATATATTTACTTATTCTCCCCAACGAGACTTACTATCATTTAAGACCATCAAGGTCTGATGTAAATGAGGTTGAGAGTTGTTATTCCTGCCACACCTCACTGGTACTTGATAAAAAAGATTTTCTACCTGTATTACTTGAAAGAGATTCTGTGCATTTTAAGAATAATAAGTTCTGTTCTGACTGTCATAAACCCACCAATAATTATCTGATAAAAAGGCAGGATAGTTCAAGGGATAAAATCTACTCTATATGTCCATTTTATAAAACACCTTTAGGAGACAAAAACAGGATAAATGAAATATGTGGAGGCTGTCATAAGGAGGAATACGAAGATTTTCTCTCGGGTGTTCACAGGACCAAACTTGATTGTGTATACTGCCATAACAATCATGGGATCAAAAAGGCATCGCTGGATATAATAAAACCTGAAAAGTGCTCAACCTGTCATAGATATCCCAATATAGCACCGGTAAGAGACGAATTCAGAAAGGCTGAGACCATACTACTATCCACTGAATCTTTCTTAAAAGACAAAAAAGACAGGATGCCCGACTTATATAATCAATTTACTCTCAAGATAAAGACTGCAAGATCCATGATGAAGAGTCAGCATCACAGGCTCTCTCGCACCGATATTACCTCAAATGCAAACCACATTTTACTTCTCTCGGGACACATCCGCAAAGAGACTAATATGGAGGTTGATAGAATAAAATTGAGAAACATTATTCGACTCGGAGTAATAATTATTATTATACTTGCCATATCGGGAGTTTTATATTATTTATATCGCTACATTGAGTGGAGAAGGACTTTGAATAAGAGGTAAAATTTCTTTCAAAGGAGAATATAATGAATAAATTAATAGGATCTGTTTTTTTCGTTTTGATTGCCCTGATTATTAGCCCTGTTCTATTCTCTCAGGAGGCGCCCAAAAAACCAATAAAGCTTACAGAAGAATCAGTAAATCAGATCTGCAATGAGGCTATTAATAAATTTTTTAGTGAGGAAAAACCAAAACTCATCGAAGAAAACAAAAAAATCGTTGAGGAGGCAATAAAATCAATTCAAGAAGAAAACAAAAAGGCGCTTGAAGAACTGGAGAAGAAAATACTCGAAGAGTCAAATAAAATTGCAGAAGAGAAGGCAAAGAGCATTTCAGAAGACACAGCAAAAGCAAAAATAGATGAATACAATAAGAAGAAGATTGAAGAAGAGAAGATTAGATACTCAACCGGTCCCGGATATATATTTGATGAAGACACAACTATCAGATTTTATTTTGAAAACCTGATCAGATCTGAGATATACACAAACCTTACTGATTACAATAGCAATAATGATGATTCGGAGATGAGAGTATTACAGAGAACTGTTTTTGGTGGTAACATAACCTACAAGAACAGGCTCTCAGCCACATACAAACTCAGACATACTCAGGTTTGGGGAGAACAGAATTTGAGCCCATTTATCACTCAAAAGGAAGGCAGCATTAATATTCCAAAAGACGCCATATTTAGTTCTATGTATAAGGGTAATTATGGGGTGGGAACTTATGAGGCTTTTATAGAATTGGGAAATTTTAGAGACATTCCTCTTGTCCTCTCTGCAGGTTTACTCCAGCTCAACTATGGAGACGGCAGATTCCTTGGTTCCAGTAAAAAATGGTTTATTGAATCAGAACCATACACAGCAGCAGTTCTGAAGTATACAATTAGCAGACATCAACTACATTTTATTTATTCAAAGTTCAGGGAGACTGAGGTACTAAGTATCAACGGCAAGCTTTACAATACCCCTGGGGACGATATGCTGGGTCTATATTTCCTGGGTCATTTAACAGATGACATCTCCATTGATGGTTATGCATTTTATAACAGAATGGGAGCCACTCAGTCATCAGCATCAGGTGAGGATATAAATATTGCAACTATTGGAGTCAGGACTGACTCGATCTTTAAATCGCTAAAACTCAATGCAGAACTTATATTTCAGTTTGGAAAGAATAGAGAAAGAGACCATATAGCCGGAGCTGCAGATCTGAATGTGTTTTACTATGCACCTCTCAGGACATCTCCATATTTCTGGGCTGGATTTGCATACGCAACTGGTGATTCTGGCTCAAAAGACCAATCACTACAATTTTTACAGCCGTATGGCTCCAACGAAAACAAGTATGGATTTCTGAATATGACAGCCCTCTCAAATATAGTACTACCAAAAGGGGGAGTTGGATTTTACCCGCTATCTCGTCTTAATGTATCGCTTGCCTACTACTATTTTATGTTAGCCTCCTCCAAAGGCGAATTTTATGATGCAAGATACAATCTATCGCTCTATGATCCAACTGGTAAAAATGGTAGAAATGTCGGCTGGGAGACGGACTTTACTGTAAAATTCCTGTATAATAAAAACCTCTCATTATCAGCAGGTTATGCCATTTCACAGCCTCTGGATTACCAGATAAATCAGACAAGTTACCTCCATAATGATGCAAGGGAAAATCCAATAGTACTGGGTAATGACTTTATTCATTATGGATTTGGAATGATAAACCTCAACTTTTGATATAGAAGGTGAATTATGAGCTACAGATACGATTTTGAAATTGATACAAAGTTTTATCCTCTGGACGCTGTCTATTCGGTAGCATTGCTTGAAAAGCAGTATCTCAAACTGAAAAGCAGCGGCAAGAACTCTGTAACAATGACTATCTCAACCGAAAAGAGTCTCTCAAAATCAGAAATAGATGATATTATGAGAAGGATTGAGCAGGAACTTATCAATCAGACACTCAGACTGAAAATCGCAAAAGAAAATCAGAAACTCAGGGAGTATATCCTGGGAAAAGCCCTGCTTGGTGCACAGTTTGGGGTTGTTGATAAGGAGCCCGAAATTGAAACCAGTGAGCCAGACTTTGTTGATGATCCTCTGGGAATTGCTACCCCCTGGGAGGAAAAAAACAGGGTCGAAAAGAAATCCACCAATAAAAAAGATTCAAAAAAGAAGAAGAAAAGCCTTAGAAAAAAATGACCCTTTCTCTTGCAAAAAGGATTGATTCAAAACTCAAAAAAGTTACCAATCAGGTTCTTGGATTTGATATTGAAGAGAAGATCAAAAAGCTTCCCACTCCCGTCAATGAATTTGGCTATGACCCTTTTGGTTTCAAGCCAGATATACTGAGATATGCTGCTCTACCTGCCTATATCCTTTATAGACATTATTTCAGGGTACAGGTCTTCAATATTGAGAATGTTGGTGATAGAAATTATATGTTTATTGCCAACCATGCAGGACAGCTCCCGTTTGACGGATTTTTGATTGCTGCCTCACTCCTGCTTGAGAAGGACCCGCCCCGCCTTGTCCGTTCTATGGTTGAGAAGTGGGCACCCACCCTGCCATTTGTGAGTACCT
>JBBISZ010000124.1:0-7831 GCA_037441045.1 Deltaproteobacteria bacterium
TCTAACATCTTGAAATAACGGCATATTTTAAATTTAACTGTCAAAGTCGGGATAAGGCTTATTTATCCACTCCCATAAATCCCTGTATGTAGATAGATTAATCCCCATCAGATTGCTTATTGATCAGTTAAAGACTAAATGAAAGATTAAATTCAAAGGATTCTTTGCAAAATTTATTCTGGAGAGATGTGTAATTATAATTTATTGTAAAAAAACAGGTTGACTCACAATAGGTAAAAAATGTATATAGAGAATGAGGCGATTTTATGACTAACTACAAGAATCCATATCCTACTGTCGATATCATAATTGAATATAAAGGTGGTATAGTACTAATCAAACGCAAAAATCCCCCTTATGGATGGGCAATACCTGGAGGTTTTGTAGACCACAATGAATCCCTTCCCGATGCAGCAATTCGGGAGGCGAAGGAAGAGACATCTCTTGAGGTTGAACTATTATTACAATTCTACACATATTCCAGACCTGAAAGAGACCCGCGTTTTCACACTATTTCTACTGTGTATATCGCCAGAGGTAGCGGAGAACTAAAAGGGGCAGATGATGCCTCAATTGCAGAGGTCTTCACAGAAGAGACACTCCCTGAGGATATAGTCTTTGATCACAGAGAAATTCTGAACGACTTTTTTACATATAAAAAGACTGGGATAAGACCCGGGATAAAGTAGTATGCACCATTCAACATTTGCTTTTACAGTTTTTATTTTAATTTTTGTAATAATATTTGTATCCCTTCATGCCTATATATACTACCGCACGCGCACAGCACTTGAGCTTGGGAAGATCTCTTCAGTAATAATAGGGATTTTCTTTTCAGCAATGATCTTCTCACCATTTATTATACGAATAGCAGAAAAGAATAATCTAAATATTATTTCCACATTTTTCGCATATACAGGCTACACATGGATGGGCATATTGAGCACTCTTGTCTTAAGTCTGCTGTTCTTTGATATTATTCACCTGATTTTGAATTTTTTATCAAAATATATAATTTTAAACAAAAGCCTGCTTTTACATTTTAATAAATATACATTTCTATTATCCACTTTTATAACATTTTTATTCACTATAATTGGGATATTTGAGGCACAGGGTATTAAGGTAAATAAAATCTCTATTGAGAGTCCACATCTCAAAAAAGAACTCTCGCCTCTAAAAGTTGCTCAGATCTCGGATGTTCATATAAGCCAGACTCTTGGATTTAAATATTTTTCAGAGATTACTCAAAAAATAAATGAATTAAAACCTGATATATTGGTAATCACAGGCGACCTCGCTGATGTGGATATAAGAAAGAATCACAGGATAATCAATTTATTAAAGAATATTAACACTAAATACGGCAAATATGCAATAACCGGCAACCACGAATTTTACACAGGTGTGGAGATAGCAACCGAATTCTATAAAAATACAGATGTAAAATTCTTACGAGGTGAATTCTTTAAGCCTGTAGATGGTCTTATTCTGATCGGTGTGGACGACGATAATGGAAAAAATTTTGATGATTATGTGGCAACATCAGAAGATAAGATTATGGAAGGTTTAAATGAAAATACATATATTATTCTATTGAAACACAAACCGTATGTAGATGAAAACATAATTCAAAAAATAGACCTCCAACTTTCAGGACATGTACACGGCGGGCAGATATTCCCATTTAGCCTTATAGTAAAATCAATTTACAGGTATTTTGCAGGACTTTATAAAATAAGTGATCGAATGTATCTCTATGTGAGCAGAGGTACAGGATATTGGGGACCACCGATAAGATTCCTATCCTCACCTGAGATAACTCTCATTGAGATAAAAAACAGTGATAAGAAATGATTTTCATCCTTACCCTATTACATCCTTATTTTTGGGATTTGTGAATAGAATATAACTACTGGTTTTTCAATTGTTTGATAACATATTAACCTACTTATGGCATAAATGTAACTGGCGCCAATAAGTATAAAAATAATCGAGACTGTCTTATTTTGCCAATAAAATCTTATAATTAGTGGCGACAAAGGCGACAAAAAACAATAAAAAAGTAACTGGCACTTTTTCATACCGTATAATATATAATAAAAACCATATTATCGATAGACATTTAACCAGTAAACACCATTGCAGTCTCATGACTGTAATCCATAAACTATTATGTTTTTTAGATATTCAGAATTTGACCTTATTCTTTTTTCACATATTTTCCATCAACAAGAATAATCGTGCCGCGCTTATACTGGTAGTAGTGATTCTTACATAGGCCTCTTGAAATTGCATTTTTTTCACAACCCTCAACACTACATCTTTTTACAACTTTATTATTTTTGATGTTTTTTAAAAGTCCTTTTCTCTTCATTACATAATAGTGATTTTTACAGTATCCCCTTGAAGCAGCCACCTTCCCACAGCCTTCATACATGCAAATCTCAGATTTTTTTGCTTCTGCAACGGATTGTATCTCATCTGTAATTTCGCCCTTATTTTCTACCGCTTCAGGGGACCTCTTAATTCCTTCTATTATCTTCTCTATTTTGGCAAGCCTCGCCTTTATCTCTTCTATCTCGGCAAATTTCTTCTCTATCATCTCATTTACAACGCCCCCCACACCTGCCTGAACAACCTTTCTTATATCCTCTATAAGTTTTCCAAAAGTATAAGAGATAAATTCGGATGACATAAGTACTCCTTACCTAAAAAGTTGGCACTATTATATAAATTTGTGCTACCTATGTCCAACAAAAAAATTAAGATTTTTTATTATCGTTCTGCCTCAGATCCTACCTTTACAACCTTTACAGCAGAATTTACAATAAATGCCCTTATATTGTTGGATTCTCTATCAATAGGGAAGAACCAGAAACCCTGCTTATCAGGTTTATATCCATTTGTAGTGCCAGTTAGCATCTCCCCGTCAATAAAGAAGACCTTTATCTTAATTCCACCCGATGTGGGGCCATTAAAACTCTTTTTTTCTTGATGTTCCTTATTTCCTTCATAAGTCTTTACAAAGAATACAGCCTTTAAGAGATCTATACGAATTTCTTTTATCTCTACTTTATCACCAATCTTTACCTGAACATGAAAGATAGATTTCTCTGCATTAAAGTCTGTTGTTATACCTTTTATAATAGAGCCATTTTTGAATCGTACAACAACTTTATTGGACAACATCACATCCTCCAGAAAACTAAATTTAATTTACTTCTAACATACATACACCAATAGTCAAGAATGAATTTCAAATAACCTTGCAATTTTTAATAAATATCAATAAATAATACCTTAATTGCTGGAGGTAAATATGAAAAGAAGTCATCTGGTGCTTTTATTAGTATTTTCAATTGGTATTTTATTTTCATCCCGAGGTTATGCCTGTAAATGTATGTCAATTTCAGTAAATGAGGCATTTAATAAGTCTAATGCTGTCTTTATTGGGGAGGCGGTATCCATAGAAAAAGTAGATAGATTTCTAAATGTAAAACTCGATGTTCTTGTATCATACAAAGGAATAGAACAGAAGGCATATATTATTGTAAAAACTGCTCCAAATGATGAGAGCTGCGGTTTCCCATTTAACATCGGCGAAAAATATCTCGTATTTGCCCACGGTGAAGATGCATATTATACAGGAATTTGCTCAAATACACGAAGACTCGATGAGGCTAAAGAGATATTGGAAAAGCTGCCCGAACCTATTTTTTCATATATTAATATTTCTGCCGACTCAGGAGATGATGCAGCAAAAATTGACTCACTTCTTAAGTCCATTGAAAAAGGGGTTACAAAATATAAAGATGAACAGCTCCTGCTAAAGATAAAAGATACAAGGCTTCTTTTCAAAGACTATTCATCAAAAATGGAGATAAGGGCAAAGACCGCCTGCAGCTGTCCGAAGATTGGCTGTCCTCCATGCCCTCCCTGTAATGCTATTCAAAAGACTGATACAGGTGAAATGACAGAACAGGATTTTAATAAATTTTACAGCACCTTCAAGTCCGAAAGCTCCGATAAGGATAGATTGAGACTTGTTGAGAGTATAATGAATGGCGGTTCAAAAATTACAGTAAGCCAGGTAATTGCACTCCTCAA
This sequence comes from Deltaproteobacteria bacterium, assembly GCA_037441045.1. Classification (GTDB taxonomy): domain Bacteria; phylum Myxococcota; class SpSt-1050; order SpSt-1050; family SpSt-1050; genus SpSt-1050. The sequence continues at coordinate 4,111 of JBBISZ010000124.1, forward strand.
AGGTATAGATTTTTCGTCAAATAAAAAGAAATTCTTTTTGCTGATAAAAGGACATATAGTTGACCCCCAGAATATTTATCAAATATATAACCATCTGGACTTTCAATCGGAAAAAGATGAGGCAAAAAGAATTCTTGAAGGTAAATAGTAGTAAATCTACATCTTTGTGGTCCGGTATTATTAATTTCCATATAAAAGACTTAAAAACTAAAATTTTTATAATCTACCCAATAATCAGTCAGAGTTTTATTAGTCTATGCTTCTGGCAGACTATTTAACCAGAAAGGGCATTTAACAATTGTTATAAGTTCTTTAAGATATCTGTTGGACTTACCGTCTCTATAGATTTTATTATCAACTCACCTCTGAGATTAAAAAATGAAATCTCATAGGTCGATTTTTTTATATCACAATCTACAAGTTCGGATTTTACAAGCATTATTTCAAGACCCGATTCAGATTGATAATTTGTATTATTATCATTTGATTCATCATATTGTATACATTTCCAGACAATACCATTGCCAAACTTGATTGACACCAGACATTCAGGGTCACCTATAAATTGAAATTGATCCAGTTTAAAATTCCGCGATAGAGCCCTTCTTATGATCTCAGAGAGGATCTTTGAATGAACTATTTTATTATCAGCACCAATAATTTTAGAACCCATTTATTTATAAAAATTATGAGTCTCCACTTCCTTTTCGGGCAAGGACTCAAGTTTTGCAGCAATATCTGAGGGTATCTTAAGATTTAATATCACATTTCTGTCTGTTTTATCTCTCATCCCATTGTCTGGATTATTTCCGTCCTGAATATCCGCAATCGCAATTCCTCTCGCTATATAAGGTAATGACCCCTCTTTTGAATTATGATCAAATACGGTTTTATATACAGAAACGATATTATCACCCGTATAGACAAACTCTAAAATATTTCCCTGTTGAGGGAAATCAAGCGTTGAAGTAGTCTCTACCTCATAATATCCCTTTTCAGGATCTTCATCAGGCGACTTGTGCGACACAACACGATGTTCATGTCCGTGCCCTACAAGATGTAAAAGTACATTAGGATAAGAATTGAGAAGATTAATCAGGTCCTCTCCACTCTTATCGGATTTCGAATCTATACTCCATGTCGGATGATGAGAGGATACTAGCACCAGCTTCTTATCTGCCAGCGCCTTATCGAGAGCGGGTTTTAAGAATTCGTCAAACAATTTTGTTGATAGATATCCTTTGTCCATCCCGTTGGGATTTCCGGTATCCATTACAATAAATCTCAAAGGAATATCTGGTGCCGGGTCATAAACATAATTTGCACTATCATTGTCAATATTCTGCTCAGTAAATCCGTGTCCCTTAACATCCCCATCTGCCTCATAGAAGACCTTAATCACATCTCTATGAATAAGTGGTTTACGATCCGCATTTGGATTTACCTTACCACTTCTACAGGCTGTTGTGTCAATAGGATACTTGCAACCAATGATACAATCGCTCTGATCTCCAATCGCCTTTTTATAATAGTTGCTTTCAACAATTTTCTGTTCCTGTTCTTCGGGTGTAAGAGATCTATCAACTGTAAGGAAGTTTCCAACGATTAACTGATCGTGATTTCCAAGGACATATATCCATGGTATTTTTGTCCCCTGAGCAACAAGCGGATCACATATTTCATTATCATCTCCTTCCAGGAGTGTCTTATATCCGCCTGAATTTGGGTCTATTTTTCCGCCATTCAGAATAGTAATAAGCCAATTAAATTCATTTAACTGATTATTGTCGACACCATCTCCTGTTATCAGAAGAAGGTTAATCTTTCTAAAGTAGTCAAAATCATTAAGTGTCTTCATAAACTCATCAAGTATTCGCGGGGCATAACCCTCAAATGGCCTATAGGCAGAAGGTATTGTCGGTGAATCAAATTGAGTCATTCTGTCAGGCGATTGAAAATCCGTTATATGCAAATCACTAAGATGCACCATATAAAAGAATGATTTCTCACCTTTGGTTCCCTTTGTAACTCCCAGATCGTCGCGCGCTGTATGTTCCTCTCCCTGATTTACATACGAGTATTGACCAAATTTGCCAGAAAGTGATTTATCCTGCGGCTCGATCGGTAGCTCAGCTTTGATGGTCCTCTTTACAGTTGTAGGTGGTCTTGAAGAGGGGACATAATTATCTGTTCCACAACATACATCTTCATATGAAGAGTCAATAAGAGCATCAGTTATGCCACCATCAGATACAGTCTCAGAGTCAGAACAGGAATATGCAAAAGAAAGAAGACAAATAAGAATAAAAAAAGAAATATTTTTTTCCATAATCAAACCTCCATTTTTCTATATTAAATAAAATTTCTTTCAATGCAAGGCAAATTTTTGATTATTAATCTTAAAGGCTTGTTGTAACACTTACTTTGTTAGAGATTATATCTGTTTAAAAATTCTACAAAGTGAACCATGAATCCACAGTCTCGTTTTATTCCTGATCGGTTATTAGTGATTAAGTAATCTATTTATTTATAAAACAATGAACATTACAAGACTTCATCAACTGAATCCGATTTGTCATAAAGTTAATTAAAAAGGTAGTTATCAATAAACATATGATAGGAGTATTTTTCTTTTATTTCAGATATAAATGGGAGTTTATATTTTTGATTTTGAGTGGCTACAAAATATTGATTAATCATCAGTAATTCGGATATCTTCTAAATAATCCTGTTATCAGATAAGAATAAACATGAAGACTAAAATACAAGAAAATGTATCTTCAATCCATCGTCTCAGACTTCGCCTTTAAGAAATAGGCTAAAGCGGCAACAAGAACGAATAGAGATAATTCTATTGCAACAGTTGTTACAAGAGCCTTACTGCCTGACACTAAAAGATTCAATACTGCGAAAACAATAATAGATAGCAAACCAAGAACAACAAAAAATGAGATAATAACTCCAAGTATAAAAAAGAAGTCCCACATACCCTTTGTCCTGAGTTCTGCACGACTCGTATATACAAGAGAGAGATATATACCTTCAACCAATTCAAGGAAGACCAGATATCCATAAGATACATAGAAGTTTGTCCCTCTCGATGCAGGCGAAGTCAAGTAGAAGAATAAAAATGTTGTCAAACCAATCAACACAGCTGTAATTATCAGTGATGCAACAAAACCTGTCTTTTGCTTCTCCATAATAACCTCCTCAGTTATTAGAACCTACATTATAAATACCTTCAAAACAACATATATCTTCTTATTGTTTTAACTCAAAAACAACCAGACTTGATGCAGTATGAGTAGCCATGGAACTATTATATTCCAGTGTATAAGTATGCGAACCAGCAGAAAGACCTGTCTCAAATGTATTTATGGATGCACCTGTGGTATATCCTGAATCATAAGCACCACCTGCACTCCAGCTGATAGTGTTACTGCCTCTCCTTATTCTTATAGCAGAAACAATATATCCTCCGGTTGTCACGCCGGTAAAGTGTGCCATTATTATTACAGGAGTATCATCCATCTCCTTGTTGAATGTTACAGTCCTTATAGTTGACCATGTGCCCGCAGGCTCTGCACTGCCACCCTTATCGCCACCAAATGTCTGACCTACAAAATCACCTGTAATTCTAAAATTACCATCTACTGTCAATCTTCTATTTGCATCATTTATCAATCTTACATTGTAGTCCTGTGAAGAGCCTGTACCATAA
>JBBISZ010000125.1:0-535 GCA_037441045.1 Deltaproteobacteria bacterium
TGGACATTTTTCGGCAACAACCTTGAGAGGCTTCTTCCATGTAGAACGATCCCTGACAACACACGGTGCCTGAAAGATTATAACAGAAGGACCGTCAAATGTTAGTTCCTCTTTTAAGACAGCCTCTGTCTCTTTGAGATTATTTGGATTTGCCACTCTGACATGGGGGACTCCGATAGACTCGCAGAGCCTCTTAAGATCCAGTTTTACTGTGACCTCGCCCATCAGTGTCTTTCCTGTTCCTGGATGCTCCTGATGCCCTGTCATCGCAGTAGTACCGTTATCAAGTATGCAGATCACAACATTTGCTTTATTGTATACAGCATCAATAAGAGGTGTAATTCCACTATGGATGAATGTTGAATCTCCAATTGCAGCCACAACTTTACCCTTCTTTTCACCCTTATAAGCCTTTGCAAAACCTACTGCCTGACTAACAGATGCCCCCATACACAGACAGGTCTCAATGGCATTGAGCGGCTCATACGCACCAAGTGTATAGCAGCCGATATCTCCAAGGACGATCAGACGGAGT
>JBBISZ010000125.1:548-7821 GCA_037441045.1 Deltaproteobacteria bacterium
CGTAAAGAATCCTCTATGAGAACATCCAGGACAGAGAATAGGCGGGCGCGCAGGAATTTCAGGAATTTCATATTTGACCTTTTTGCCCAGTACGGCATTTCTAATAATATCAACCGTTAGTTCTCCAATATTCGGTATTATCTCCTTGCCAATTACCTCAATCCCCAGCATCCTGATAAAATCTTCCATATAAGGTTCAAGCTCCTCAATTACATAGAGCTTTTTTACTTTCTTTGCAAAATCTCTTATAAGTTTATCTGGCATCGGATTGCTCATTCCAATTTTCAGGAATGATGCCTCAGGGAACGCCTCTTTTGCATGCTGATATGATATACCGCTTGTAATGATACCCATATCAGTCTTGTTCATTTCAATCCTGTTTATAGGTGTAGAATTGGAGTACTCTCTAAGCTTCTCAAGTCTCTTCTCCAGTTCTACCCTTCTTACTCTTGCAGAAGTAGGAAGCATGCAGTATTTCACAAAATCTCTTTTATATTCTTTATATGGAGCCTCTTTTCTTTCATCAAGCGTAACTATTGATTTGGAGTGGCAGACCCTTGTAGTAACCCTAAGCATAACAGGGGTATCAAACTGTTCAGATATCTCAAGTCCCAGTTTTACAAAATCCTTAGCCTCCTGTGAATCAGACGGTTCAAGACATGGGATCTTTGCAAAGAATGCGAACCTGCGGTTGTCCTGCTCATTTTGAGATGAGTGCATGGATGGGTCATCGGCAGAAACAAGGATCATACCTGCATTTATTCCTGTATAGGCTGATGTCATAAGAGGATCGGCAGCCACATTTACTCCCACATGCTTCATCGCAGCAAGAGCACGTCCACCTGCAAGTGCAGCACCATAAGCCACCTCATAAGCTACCTTTTCATTGGGTGACCATTCTGAATAAATCTCTTTATACCTGGCGATATTCTCAAGAATCTCCGTTGATGGTGTTCCCGGATAGGCTGACGCAAACGCCAGACCCGCCTCATAAGCCCCTCGGGCTATTGCTTCATTACCTGTTAAAACTTCTTTTACCATATTACCTCCTCAATAATTTTTCAAACTATTAAAGTACATTCCAACCTAATAAACCATAACTTTTTCAATATTTTTTAATGCTCTATAAGCACCTTCAGTGAGCGCCTGTAATTCATCCTCTCCAGGGAATATCTCTACTTTAGATAAGAATGAAACTCTCTTTTTTATATCCTCAATCAATCTACTCTCATTTGCCATCCCACCAGTCAGGATTATACAATCTATCTTTCCATAAAGCACAGGAGCCATATAACCAATATATTTAGAGATCTGATATACCATCGCATCATAAACCAATTTTGCCTTCTCTTCTCCCGCATCTATCATTTCTATCACTTTTTTTAGATCACGAGTGCCGAGATAAGAATAAATTCCCCCCTCTCCAAATAATTTCTTCTCCAGCGTTTTATAATCATATTTACCCGAAAAACAGAGCTTCGCAAGTTTTAAGGAAGGTACACCCCCTGCTCTATCAGGAGAAAAGGGCCCTTCATCCCTTGGATTTATTACATCTACCATCTTTCCATTTAGATGTGCTGAGATACTAATTCCGCTGCCCAGATGAGCAATAATCAGTCTAAGATCCTTATAGTCCCTACCAATCTTTGAGGCATATCGTTTTGCAACCGCCTTTGTGTTGAGTGCATGCAACAGACTCTCTCTCTCAATCTCTGCAAAACCTGAAAGCCTTGCAATATCATCCATCTCATCCACTGCTACAGGATCAACTATATATGAAGGGATATGATATTGAGATGCTATTTCGTATGCAATAATAGCACCCAGATTGGAGGCATGCTCTCCCCTCTCTGCCTTTCTCAGATCAGAAAGCATATTTTCATTTATCAAATAAGTTCCGCTTTTAAGAGGCCTCAATAATCCCCCTCTTCCAACCACACAATTGAGCGACCTCAAATCAAACCTCTCCTTCTCTATTTCCTGAAGAATGTTAGCCGTCCTGTAATCTTTCTGTTCGGCTATAGATTTGAACTTTTTAAGATCTTCATCACTGTGAGAGATGTTTTTTACAAAGAGAGGCTTTGTATCCTCAAAAACCCCAACCTTGGTAGAAGTATTTCCTGGATTTATTGCAAGGATAAAGACCGGTGAATCCATTTTACTCACCTCCGAGGTGTATAGTTTTGATAGCAATACACTTCCCAATTGTCAACCTATTAAGGATAAAAAAATTTTCATAATTTCCCGTATAAAAACATTTGATATCTTACCAAATCCAGTAAGTATAACCTTAATATATTCAGGGCTTGAATTATTATAGACTTTTTTGGTTAAGATTGATATATAGACAGAAGGTCTTATGGTATGTTATTTAATACCTTTATACATCTTGACGGTATAGGCGAAAAAAACGAGATACTATTCTACAAAAATGGTATATATTGCTGGGATGACCTGCTAAAAGCCGGGAAAATAGACTTTTTAAGTGAAGATAATCTAAAGAAACTCAAAGAGGAAATTGTAAATTCGCACAAAAAATACCTTGAAAAAGATATAAACTATTTCCTGCACAGGCTATCCCGAAAAAATGCATGGAGGGTTTACAAAGAATTCAAAAAATATGCCTGCTTTCTGGATATAGAGACAGACGGTCTATCCGGAATGGATTCAGATATTACATTGATCGGTATATATGATAATTCTACATATAAATGCTTCATAAACGGCAAAAATCTTGAAAACTTTGAGGATGAGATCATTAAATATGATATAATAATCACATTCAACGGTTGCGTATTTGATCTACCTGTAATTAGCAGATATTTTAGAACCAGATATTTCAAGGATATAGCCCATATAGATATGAAGTATGTGTGCAACGGATTCTGCGGAAAAAATGAAGAATGTTTTAAGGGTGGACTTAAATCAATTGAGAAGAAGATAGGGCTTTATAGACCTCCTTCCATCAGGGAGCTTAATGGGTATGATGCAGCCAAACTGTGGCATAGATATAAAAATGGCGAAAAAGATTGTCTTAAGACACTGATTGAATACAATAAATATGATGTAATTAATCTGGCAAAACTTAGTGATTTTATTTATGAATATGGTAAGAACAAGATGATTGAAAAGGGATTGTCACTAACAGAGGAGGAAAAAGATGAATGAATCAGAACTACCAGGTGTTGGCATAAAATACTGGCTTGAACTATCAAACAAGAAAAAGATAACGATTATTAAGCACGATTCGGGAAGATTTGAACTCGCATTCTCTTCAAATAACTCAGAGATCCCTGAATACTACACCGAACTCGAAGAGGAAGAGGCAATAGAAATCGGGACTACACTTGCACAGAAAGTACATCAGAGAATTGTAGAGAAGATGGATGTACTTGTAAAAAATCTGATCATTGAATGGTTTAAGGTACCTGCAGGTTTTTCTCAGAAGAGCATAGGTGACATACAGATACGAAAAAGGACAGGCGTATCTGTAGTTGCAATTTTGAGAGACAAAGAGACAATACCGGGACCGGGGCCACAGGACAATATCCTGCCTCAGGATGTATTATTGATTGTGGGAAAGAGAGAATCAATAGACTCATTCAAAAAGTTGTTCAACTCCTGATATATGGATTTTCTTCTACCACTTACAATTACTGCTATACTGCTCTTTCTCCTCTCTTTTATCTCCAACAAGATTAATTTCTTTTCAATTCCATTATTTATTCTGGGTGGGATTCTCGCCCGGTCACTACTGATTGGAGGGGTAGAAATCATCTCAATTCTTGCAAGACTCGGTCTACTCCTGTTACTCTTCTACATTGGATTTGAAATATCTCCTGTTAGATACCTTAAAAACTTAAAGAATGTCCTGACAGATGGCAGTACTGATCTTGTAATCTCGCTTATTCTACCTTTGTTAATATTTCTCCTTATTACAGGTGATTTCAGACTCTCACTATTTCTATCAGCCATGTTATACATATCAAGTTCTGCAATTGATCTTAAAATCATTATTGATTCAAGATTTGCAATTTATAGTTTTGCCGAAAAGGCGATTAATATTCTACTTTTTCAGGATATTATTATCGCTTTCCTGATTATTATACTGCCTGTGTTTTTTATTGAATTCAGGAGTGAAACAATATTTTTTGCATTTGCAAACATATTTATTTTTACAATCTACCTGACCACAATTTATCTCTTATTAAAATATCTACGAGACTTTATCAATAGATCAGCCGATGATACAATAATTATACTCTCTTTCGCTGTTTTGCTACTCTCTGCATACATATCAGAAAGACTCATTAATTCAGAGGTAATGGGCGCATTTATGGCAGGTTCAATAATTAAAGCGACAGGATTTAGAATTGACCTCAAAAGATCATTCGCCTCCATAAAAGATATATTCTCACCATTCTTCTTCTTTTACTCTGGATTACAAATATATTTTGAATTTTCAAAAAACATAATGATTCTAATTATTGTTTCAATATTAATTTCTATTTTATCCAAGTATCTTATATCTTATATGCTCTATCCAAAACTTCAAAAAGACTCTATATTTAGAAATATACTGTTTGGACTTCTAACAATTCGTGGAGAATTTTCCATAGTACTTGCCTCCATATCCTTTCAGTATCTCAACGAAAACGCCCGATCAATCGTCATGATAATCTCAACTTTTATTATAATCTTCAATATGATTATTGGGCTCATTTTTATCCGCACCAATCAGGATAGACTCATAAGGAATTTGTAAAAATAACAGACAATTATAATTGATATTATGCTACTCTTATGATAACCAGATACCTCCCTTTTAGAGGAGAAGATTTATGGAAAAGATTATAGAATGCGTACCAAATATAAGTGAAGGAAGAAATAGAGACAGGATAGAAAAGATAGTTGAGCCTCTACGAAAATATCAGGGTATAAAATTGCTAAATGTGGAGCCAGATGTCGATTATAATCGCACCGTTATTACATTTGTTGGAGAACCCGATGCCTGCGTTGAGGCAGGTTTTCAGTTTTTCAAAAATGCAGTAAACAATATTGATATGTCAAAACACAAGGGTGAACACCCCCGAATGGGCGCTGTGGATGTATTTCCATTTGTACCTGTAAAGAATATTACCATGGATGAATGTGTAAGATTATCAAAAAGACTTGCAGAAAGAGTGGGTAATGAGCTCAAAATACCCGTATATCTCTATGAATACTCAGCTCTGTCACCTGCAAGAAAAAATCTATCAGATATCAGGAAGGGTGAATATGAGGCACTACCTGAAAAGTTAAAAAATCCAGAATGGAAACCCGATTATGGTCCTGCTCAATTTGTGCCAGAGTCGGGCGCATCTGTAATTGGGGCAAGGCAGTTTTTGATTGCATACAATGTAAATATATTCAAGAAGACACTTGATGAGAGCGTAAAAGTTGCCGATTTTATTGCAAAGCAGATTAGAGAGAGCGGATACAAACAGCCGGATGGAACAAGAGTACCGGGCAAGCTAAAAGCCGTTAAAGGTATGGGAGTTGAACTAAAACAGTACAATATCGCCCAGGTCTCTATGAATCTTGTTGACTATCATATCACCCCGATGCACACAGCCTTTGAACTAATAAAAGAGTACGCAAATAAAGAGAACGCAGAAGTAAGGGGTTCAGAGATAGTGGGACTCATTCCTCTGGACGCAATTATGAAATCAGCAATCTTCTATTCAAAAAAAGAAAATATTTCAACAGACGATGCTATAAAAATCGTCATTGAACATCTCGGATTGGACTATCTTTACAAATTTGAACCGGAGAAAAAGGTTCTGGACCTGATGGTGTGAAAAATGGAGGAAAATATGCTCAAAAAAAGTGTAGTTGAATTTCTTGAAGATGTATCTTCCGCTACCCCCGTGCCAGGAGGCGGTTCGGTTTCAGCAATCGCAGGGGCACTCTCAGCATCGCTTGTAAGAATGGTATTAAACCTCACAACCTCAAACAAAAAATATCAGGAGTTTCATCAATTTGCATCCGAAAACCAGATTGAGGCATCAAGAATATCGGAAAGACTCAAAAAACTTGTAGTTGAAGATGCTGAGGCTTTTGAAATGGTTATGTCTGCCTACAAAATGCCTAAAAACACAGATGAAGAAAAGGAAGTACGCAGAAAAGCCATTGAGGATGCCACCAGAAATGCCATTGCTGTCCCACTTGAGACAGGAAAACAATGCATTGAAATACTTAACATCATCAATAGAGTCATTGAAAAATCAAACAAGAATGCCATTTCTGATCTGGGAGTTGCAAATCTACTCGCAAAAGCAGGATGCGAAGGTGCACTTTACAATGTTTATATAAATCTCTCATCAATCTCCGATACTGAATATAAAGAAGAAACAAAAAAAGTCACTGAGAGGATGATCAGCAGGAGAGATGAACTATTTGAAGATAATAAAGCAAGAATAGAAAAACTACTAAACAATTAAAATTATTATTTAGTAAATAAATACTCTTTTATCAATCTTGCAATATTATTACATAAGACTTACTCCATTTTTATGCAAGGTAATTACAGGAACGGCTTAATAAATCTTATTCGAGCACTTCAAACAAACCTGAGTTTTAAGAAACAAGGTTTAATAGGCATACAAATTGAGCAGTATTCTATAGGATAAACAGAAGAGAACGGAGATTTAATCTAATTTTGAAAATATGAATAAACCTCAATAAATGTATTGTATTATTGAAAAATTCTTAATTCCAGATTATTCAGGAAAATAGTGATTTTATAATATTTGACAGTAAAACTAATTATATTTTATACTATAAACCATACTCGCCCGTGGAAATTTGAGGAGTCTCTCAGAAATCTCATCATGATGAACAATATTTCTCTTAGAACCTGAGACATAAGGCTCTATAAGTGCCTTTGCAGCCTCCACATCGCCTGTTGCCTTTATCTTTACTACCTTTGCCATTAACTTTTCCACTTCAGGTTCAATCTTCTCATAATTGATATTGAATTTTCACACTTTTTTGCCCGTCTGTGGATCATTCACATTCTCCCAGTTAAGAGCCCCTTCCTCCATCAGAAATCCCACCTGAACAGCAGCAAGCTGACTGTAATTCTTAGGATTCCCGGATGCTGTAAACATACCCTGTGAAATATGACCAAATGCCCACACAATGGCATGAGTATAGATTTTTTTTGCCTGATCATCTGTGATAATCCCCTTCTTTCTGAGCAATTCTGTATAATACAGAGAGCCCGTCTGAG
>JBBISZ010000126.1:0-7739 GCA_037441045.1 Deltaproteobacteria bacterium
GTCATTGGGCTTTTGGCAATATAGCAAAAGGCAGGGGCACAAGCGATGCTATTTTAAGGCCTACTGTCTCCTGCCCAATTTCAGGACAGAGTTTACATAAGCAATGTTGCGTTAGAGTTTATAAAACCACCTGAATATAATGAGTAAAAATAGTATAAAATATTTTTCACAATTAAGCAATATGAGATTATTGAAGAATAAATTGATATTAACCATTTAAAAGGAGGTTTTTATGAAGAAGGTATTAATGTTTTCAGTATTTTTTCTGTTTTTGTCGTTTAATCTCCTTGCTCAGGAGATAAAACCGTCTGTGGAGATTTTTTCAGATTTTACTTATGATCTTACAGATAGTAAGAAGGACTTTAATTCATTTAATGTAAAGAGGGCATATTTTGGTGTAAGTGGGAATTTTTATAAGAATCAGGAGACAAAATTTTCGTTAAATTATAAACTCACATTAGATATTGCAGAACTGAGCGATATTGCAAAAAAAGATAAATACACGGTAAAAGACGATTCTGTATCTCTTTCGGGCTCAAAATACAATGGATACTATTCAGAGTTTTTAAAATATGCGTATATTGAGATTGAGAATCCTTTTGTAAATGGATTGAAGATTGTGTTTGGACAGCACAATGTGCCATGGGTTGGGTATGAGGAGAAATTATCAGGGATGAGATGGCTGGGTCCGGTTTTCAGTGATAGAGTAAAGAAGCTTTCATCAACGGATAGAGGATTGAGCCTTTTATATGGATTTCCAAAAGATTTTGGGGATGTTCATATCTCTGTAGTCAACGGAGAAGGTTATAATTCACCTGATACCACAAAGGATAAAGATATTATGTTGAGGCTCTCAATAAGACCGCTTCCATTTCTGGATTATGTAAAGGGTCTGATGCTTCATGGATATTATGGCTATGGCAGGGCAAATATTGATGGACTCAATAATGATGCAGAAGGGATGAGGAAAAGAGAGATTATTGCACTTTCTTATGACCATGAATTTGTAACAACTATGTTTCAATTGTTGAGGTCTCTGGATGGAAAGGATACGAATGGCAATGAACCTGTAGAGGGAAATGGTTATGCATTCTGGATAAAACTGAAGATTAATAGTCTTATAAATTCAAACGATGCAGGTCTGTTCTTCAGATATGAGAGTTTTGACCCGGATAGCAAGAAAGATTCTGATTCGTCAGACAGGATTGCCATAGCACCATATTATTATCTGGTAAAAGATAAGCTTGGTCTTGCGCTTCAATTTGCAAATGAGACTTTTGAGGATTCAAAATTAGAAACCAATAGACAGATTATGTTTAATATTATTGGAAAATATTGAGGAGGTTGTTAGATGTTTGGACTTGGAATGCCAGAACTGATTATAATACTTGTAATTATTCTTCTCCTGTTTGGAGCAAATAGACTTCCAGAGGTTGCATCTGGTATTGGTAAGAGTATCAGGGCTTTTAAAAAGGAGATTTCAGAGGAAAAGAAAGCATGAGATTAAATTCCTTATTGACAGGTATTTGATTGGTGATAATATTTTAACTGCTCCGAGTTGTGATGCCTGTAAAATGGCGCTCAACCGATAGGGTATGGCTGGAAACGGCTATGCCTCCCGTAATTGGAAAGGAGTTTTTTTGAGTCTCTCAAAATTTCAATATCTCAGAATATCTGTAATTGATGCCTGCAATTTAAGATGTAAGTTTTGTAATCCTGAGGGTTCATTCAGAAGAAGGGAGAAGTACTATATTTTACCTCATGATATTGGAAGGATTATAGAGTTTTTTACTTATCTTGGGGCACACAAGGTTAGGATAACAGGTGGAGAACCCCTTCTGAGGTCAGACATAGTAGAAATTATAAAGACGGTCGCCTCATTTGAGGATATAAGGGATATTGCACTCACTACAAACGGTATGTTACTGAAAAGATATATAGAAGAGCTTAAAATGGCGGGACTTATGAGAGTTAATGTCTCATTATCCTCATTAAATCCAGAGAGATTCAAACAACTTACATCTGGTGACTTAAACAGAGTTATTGATGGAATAGATTTTGCATTGAGGCTTAATATGCCTGTAAAGATTAATGTAGTAGCCTATGGAGAGGAGTTGATTGGTGAGCTTGATAATTTTATAGGTTTTATTTCGAAGCGGGATTTGATCCTTAGATTTATTGAGTATATGCCTGTCTGCAGTAATCTGTATAACAGAGATAAGTTTGTCCGTTCTGAGTTTGTTGAAAATATACTGATTTCAAAATACAGGTTTGAAACCAGAAATATCCAGAATCAGATGGTTGATAGGATATATTTTAGAAGCGACCTCAAAGGGAAGATTGGATTTATAAAACCTGTCTCAAGACAGTTCTGTGATATATGTAATAAAGTCCGAATCAATTGTTATGGTGAACTGAGACCGTGTCTCTTTTCAACACAAAAGATAAATGTCTTAAAACTCATAAAAGACTATGATTTTGAGAGATCAGAAGAGATATTAACCAATTTCGTTCAAAAAAACAACAGAACACCGGAATTAAAAAGGTTAATAAAGGCGGATCATTTGCCTGAGACGAGACTATTTGAGATTGGAGGTTAGATATGAGAGATGTGTCAGAAAAATATATGAGTCTCAGAACCGCTACTGCAGAGACTGCAGTCAAGGTCAGTAAAGACTCCACTATTGAAATGATTAAGAGAGGAGAAGTTCCGAAGGGTGATGTCTTTACAGTGGCAAAGGTTGCAGGTGTGATGGCGGCAAAGAATGTCTCCCAGATTATTCCATATTGTCATAATGTGCCGCTGGATTTTGTGGATGTAAGATTTGATATTTATGGATTGGAGATAAAAATTCACTCAGAGGCAAAGGCTATCTATAAAACAGGAGTTGAGATGGAGGCACTTGTTGCTGCATCTATAGCGGCTCTTACGGTCTATGATATGCTTAAAATGGTAGATGAAGAGATTGTAATAGGATCTATCAGGCTTGTCGAGAAGAGGGGAGGAAAATCCGATTTTGTTACAGAACTTAATAGAAGGCTCAGAGCGGCGGTGCTGGTATTATCAGATTCTATATCTGCTGGAAAGAAGACCGATGAATCGGGAAGGATAATCGTTGAGAGACTTAAAAAAGAGGGGCTTGATGTTCTTTTTTATGAGATTCTTTCTGATGATAAGGAGAAGATAGAGAGTAGACTTATTGATTTTTGTGATAGAGAAAAATTGGATCTGATACTCACAACAGGTGGTACTGGCTTTTCACCGAGAGATAACACCCCTGAGGCGACGCTAAAGGTGATAGAAAGACAGATACCTGGTATATCAGAGGCGATAAGAGCCTATGGGCAGAGCAGAACACCATATTCTATGCTCTCAAGGGCTGTGTCAGGGATAAGAGGAAATACAATAATAGTAAATCTGCCTGGATCCAGAAAGGGTGTAAGAGAGTCGCTCAATGCCCTGTTTCCTGCAATCTTTCACTCTTTTAATATGCTCTGGATGGGAGGTCACTGATGATAAGTTATGAAGAGGCGCTAAAAATAACATTTGCAAATATAAAACCAGGAAATGTATCTGAGTTTGTAGATATAACTGACAGTATAAACTCTTACTTATATGAAGATGTACGGGCACCTTTTGATATACCTCTATTCTCCAACTCTGCAATGGATGGTTTTGCTGTAAAGTATGTTGATACTCTATCTGCAAGTAATCAGAATCCTGTAAGTTTGAAAATCTCAGGTGAAGTGAAGACGGGAGAGAATGTAAAAGAGATTTTGAAGAAGGGTAAGTGTTATGCAATATCCACAGGGTCAAAAATTCCTGAGGGTGCAGATGCTGTTGTTATGAAGGAAAATGTAGAAGTAAAAGATGGTTTTATTATTATTTCCAGGCCTGTGAAGAGAAATGAAAATATCAGGTTAAAAGGAGAGGAATTCAAAAAAGGTGATAGGATACTGAAAGAGGGGAGTCTTATTACTCCATCTGTGGTTGGTCTGCTTGCGCTCTGTGGTTTTGAGAGAGTAAAGGTATATAAAAAGCCCGTTATCGCATTTGTCTCATCAGGCTCGGAACTTATTGAACCAGGTGAGAGGAGAACAGAGAGTAAAATCTACAATTCAAATTATTATTCAATATCATCATTATTGGATAAACATGGATTTAAAGTCAACTATTATGGAATTGTAAATGATAATTATCAAAAGCTGGAAAAGACAATAAGAGATGCGCTTAAAGATTCTGATGTTCTCCTTGTGTCCGGTGGAATATCTGTTGGTAATGTGGATTTTGTAAAAGATGTGTTGAAAAAGTTGAAGGTAGAAGAGTGTTTCTGGAGAGTAAAAATTAAACCTGGTAAACCAATCTTTTTTGGAAAGAAAGGTAATAAATTAATCTTTGGATTATCTGGAAATCCTGTGAGTAGCTTTGTAAATTCATATCTATTTGTATTGCCTGCGCTAAGAAAGATGTCGGGCTCCATTGAATATGAAAACAGAGTAATTAATGCCGAATTGCAGGAGGATTTAATAAAGAAGGGAGAGAGGAAGGATTTTTTAAGAGGAGTTTACTCTATTGAGAGTGGTAGATTATATGTAAAACCGCTCAAACATCAGAGTTCCTCAATGATGGGTGCAATGGCTGAGGCGAATTGTTTAATTGTAACTGAGACTGGTGACAGAATTTATAAAAAGGGAGAATATGTAAATATTTATAAATTATGGTAGGAAAGGTTTTATCAATTAATGTGAGTAAGAAAAAGGGGGAGAAGAAGAGACCTGTTGATTTTGTATTTGTAAAAGAGGGTTACGGTATTGAAGGAGACGCCCATGCAGGAAGTCCTGATAGACAGGTAAGTCTGCTCTTACAGGATGATATAGATAAAATGCGAAAAAGCGGTCTTAAAATAGAATATGGAGATTTTGCTGAAAATCTAACAGTGGATAATTTGAAGTTTGAGGATTTTAAGATAGGTTGCGAGGTAAAAACAGGCGAGACATTGATGGAGGTCACTGTACTGGGCAAGGTATGTCATAACAGATGTAATATTTATAGGCAGGTCGGATACTGTATTATGCCAGAAAGAGGTATATTCTTAAAGGTTAAGAGAGGTGGTCAAATAAAGACGGGAGATATTGTAGAAATATTAAAATAATCTATGCAGAGAATTCTCTTGTTTTTCAAAAATAGAGTCAGGTTTGATCGCAATGAACTTGCTGGAAGTTTTGGGGATATTGGCACCGACCTTCCTCTGATTCTCGGAATAATTTCTGCAACAGATGTAAATGTTGCATCTACCTTTATTATGTTTGGTCTGATGCAGATTATGACAGGGATTATCTATGGAATTCCAATGGCGGTTCAACCCTTAAAAGCGATGGCGGTTATTGTTATAAGTCAGAAGGTGAGTGCGGCTGTATTATATGGAGGCGGTCTTGTAGTGGGGATAATAATGTTTTTTCTTGCAATAAGCGGGCTTTTGAATCTTTTGTCCAGAATTTTTCCAAAGGTTGCGATAAGAGGTATTCAATTTGGTCTCGGGCTCTCACTTTCTATTGTAGCAAGCACGAAATATATCAGAGGAGAGAGTTTTATTGATTATGTCCTGCCAGCAGTTGCAATACTTATTATTATTTTATTAAGGAACAATCGAAAAGTCCCTGCATCATTAATAGTTATAGCAATGGGGTTTGTCTATGCAGTCATAAGTGGATTGAACTATTCTAAGATTTCGGCAGGATTTGTAGTTCATACCCCTGTTTTTAGAGCAGTAAGTATTGAGAATATCATAGACGGATTTTTAATACTCGCTATCGCACAGATACCGCTTTCACTCTCCAATTCGGTTGTTGCTACATATCAGACTATATCTGATCTTTTTCCGGATAAGAAAGTGAGTATAAAAAAAATAGGCATAACTTATTCTATTATGAATTTTATAAATCCGTTCTTCTCTGGAATTCCTACCTGTCATGGAACGGGTGGACTGGTCGGACATTATACATTTGGTGCAAGAACCGGTGGCTCTGTCATAATTTATGGGAGTATGTATGTTATTATCGGTCTGTTTTTTGCTGATGTGACTACAGAGATCATTAAAATATTTCCTTATCCAGTGCTAGGAGTAATTTTACTCTTTGAAGGACTTGGACTTATGCTTATGATAAAGGACATTGCCGGAAAGAGAGATGACCTTTTTATTGCCCTTCTCGTTTCCATAATTGCAGCAAATATAAAATATGGATATCTTCTGGGACTGATTGTTGGAAGTTTATTATGGTATTATTTTGAGAAGAGAAAAATAGTGGATGAATAAAAAGTCTGTAAAATCTATTCTTAATAGTCTATCTGATTTATGGTTATTATAAATGAAAAGAGTAAAAATTTTATAAAAACTCTTGTTATGAAAATTAAAGTATTATATAAGGTAAATTTCCTTTTTTGAGGAGGTGTTTATGGATAATAGAGAATATCTATTTTCGTCCGAGTCTGTAACTGAGGGACATCCAGATAAGGTTGCTGACCAGATATCCGATGCAATTCTGGATGCTATTATCAGGGATGATAATAATTGCAGAGTTGCGTGTGAGACGCTTGTCACTACGGGAATGGCAATAATTGCAGGAGAGATAACCACATCCGCATGGGTGGATATGCCCAATATTGTAAGGGAAACGATAAAAGAGATTGGTTATAATGATTCCTCGATGGGGTTTGATTGGGAGACCTGTGCTGTGATTACATCAATTGATAAACAATCTCCTGATATAGCCATGGGAGTCAATGGTCATGGGGCTTATAATAAGAAGGATCTTGGCGCGGGTGATCAGGGTATTATGTTTGGATATGCCTGCGATGAGACAAATGAACTTATGCCACTCCCGATAATGCTTGCCCATAAACTGACAATGAAGCTCTCGGAGGTCAGAAAGAGAGGGAAGTTGAGATGGTTGAGACCTGATGGAAAGTCACAGGTTACCGTAAGATACAATGGTAACAGACCTGTTGCAGTGGATGCAGTTGTACTCGCTGCCCAGCATTCACCTGATATAACTCATAAAAAACTTGAAGAGGCTCTTATTGAAGAGGTGGTAAAAAAGGTGATTCCTGCTAAATTTCTTCACAAAAATACAAAGTATTACATCAATGCAACCGGAAGATTTGTAATCGGTGGTCCTATGGGAGATTGTGGAGTGACAGGTAGAAAGATTATTGTAGATACTTATGGTGGAGCAGGACATCATGGGGGAGGATGTTTCTCTGGTAAAGATCCTACCAAGGTGGATAGGTCAGCCTCTTATATGGCAAGGTATATTGCAAAAAATATTGTAGCAGCAGGGCTCGCAAGCAGATGTGAGGTTCAACTGGCATATTCAATAGGTATTGCACATCCAATATCTGTATATATTGATGCATTCGGGACAGAGAAGGTAAGTATTGCTACGATTGAAAAGGCTGTAAATTCCATCTTTGATATGAGACCAAGGGCAATAATAGAGCATCTGAATCTCTTAACCGATATTTAAGAAGACAGCATCTTACGGGCATTTTGGAAGGGAGGATAAGGATTTTACATGGGAGAGAACAGATATGGTGGATAAACTCAAGAGTTTCTGTAAGGTGAAGTGAGGTTTGAGTCATGAAATATCATATAAAGGAATTATCTCTTGCAAAAAAGGGAGACTTGCGAATTAGTTGGGCTGAGATGGATATGCCGGTCCTCAGGAGTATCAGGGAGAGG
>JBBISZ010000127.1:0-7737 GCA_037441045.1 Deltaproteobacteria bacterium
AATTAAACCTGAATGGTGAAATAGAATGGCAAAGAACCTATAATGTACCTCTGAGATCTATTGAGGTTTCAGGCTCTTCAGGATATCTGTTTGCGGGAGATGCTATCCTGTTTGGCAGCGACACCTATTCTGACTTATGGGTTATGCCTGTTGGATTGGATGGTAAATTACCTCCGGGTGTTGAATGTCCTTCCGGATTCTCATCTGATTCAAAGGCTCCTGCAAACGTCTCGGTGGCTGAGGCTAAGTCAATGAATGTTAGTTCTGAGGCTATCTCTGAGGTAGCGACTGATTTTAATATCAAGGTGATAGAGACCAATATGAATCTTCAATATCAGTGTATAACAAAATAAATTTTTATATTTTCTGATTAGTTTTTTAGACATACTATTGTAAGCTTTCTGAATAATTAAGGATTTATTAGTTTTTGTATAGATGGTTTAGAGATCCAGATCGTTTTGACCCGTTGTGATCAAATGAAAATTTGCGTTTTGAAATATTTATGAAAATCACAAATCAAAAACACATCTGTCCAGAATGAATTTTTAGCAGAATACACCAAATTCTAAAAAACAATCTTCCTTGGGGTTTTCAACTGGACAGATAGAGTAGTAATTCTGGATTAATTATAATAATTTTACAAGGTTTTAAGTGGCTTTCTATCAATAAATGGTAAATATGCTAATTAGAGGAGATAATAATCGGATTCAATTTACTGGAAATCTAAATTTTATTTTTTAAATAAATCCTATATTTCTATTTAATGTTTTTTTCGAATATATATTTCTTTGTCGACTCTGGCGATTACCTCTCCATCACTATCTTTAATTTCAACCTGAAAATGTGGGAATATCTTCTCCTCTTTATTAAGCATCTCCTTAATCTCTTGTATACGTTTAAAGGGAATATAGAATTCTGCATATACAGTCTTTCTACCTGGCTTTATAAACTCAATTTTGCCAGATTTATCCCATACAATATAATCATCTCCAAGTTCATCCATCAGAAGTAGCATAAAGAATGGATCGCACATCATATAGAGTGAACCCCCAAAGTGTACATTTACATAGTTTTTATTGTACCACTTAAGAGGCATACTTACGAAGATCTTCTTCGCCTCTTCATCAAATCTTATCTTTATCCCGGCACCCAAAAATGGTGGATAGAAGTTTACAAGTCTTCTCAGAATTTTCTGCCTCAAAGTCATATTGTTCCCTTCTTATTATTTATTTGGTTCAACTTTGTGATTAATATATCTTGCTCCTGGGTTTTTAAGTAGATAATCAATCTCGTTAGATAAATGATACCATCTCTGAACACCATTTTCGAGTCTAAAATAGTGTAGAATATAAGCAGCTATAAGAATGATAAAGAGAAGACTCAATAACCCTGTAGGAATTGATGGGGCAAAATACAATAATCCAAATGACATTATTGTAAATAGAGCCACAAACATTGTGACAATCAGATGAATTAGTCTCTCGTGCTGCATAAATGCTATCTGCCTCAGATGAAATTCTTTTAGCAGGATTAAATCATTTTTATCCATGGGCTTGTTTATCATATCTCTTATAAACTGTTCATGTAGTCTTAAATACTCCCACATCTTAATAACTCCTTTTTATAACATCATTTTATGAATCTTATTTAGCAATTGACTTTCTGTGAATGGTTTCTCAAGGATCATATCTTTGTACTTTTCAATGTCATCTTTTGGAAGAAACTCATCAGAATAGCCGGTCATAAACAGAATTGGGACCTTATCATCAAGTTCTCTTACCTTTTTTGAAAATGTTATCCCGTCCATCTGCGGCATGATAATATCTGAAAGTATAAAGTCTATTTTATTGTTCTTATTTTGAATAATATCAAGAGCCTTAATTGCCGAGTCGGCTTCTGTGACCGAAAATTTATTGTCCGAAAGCATTTTGATTATTGATTTTCTTACATCCAGATCATCCTCAACAAGTAAGATATTTATATTTTCTGAAGATATAATCTTAATTAGACCTGTAACCTCTTTAATCTCTTCAGTCTTTTCTGTAAGAGGTAAGTATATTCTGAATTCGGTTCCTTCACCTACTTTACTATTTACTTCAATGTGTCCATTACACTGCTTTACAAATCCGTAGACCATCGCGAGACCCAGTCCTGTTCCCTTCCCTTTGGGTTTTGTTGTGAAGAATGGCTCAAATATCTTTTTTTGAATATCCTCACTCATCCCCTCTCCATTGTCGATTATCTTCAATATTAGCATGTCTCTATTTAAAAACTCTGAAATACTGATGTCGCCTTCCTTCAATCTTTTTCTTTCTGTAATAATTTTTATTTTTCCGCCTTGCGGCATTGCATCCTTTGAATTAATAACCATATTCATAATTGCATTTTCAAATTGAGATACATCTGCCATAATTTGTATTTTTTCTTGAGTAAGTTCAAGATCTATCTTTATATTTTCTCCTATCAACCTTGATAACATTTTATGATTGGATCTCAATATCTCATTTAAATCAAAAATGGTTGGATTTAAGATCTGTTTTCTACTGAACATGAGGAGTTGTCGTGAGAGATTTGTTGCCCTTTCAATAGCCTTTTTTATCTCTGATATTTCATTTGATACATGAGGAACATCTTTTAATCTCTTTGATAATGAATCAGTATACAGGGTTATTATTGAGAGTAGATTATTAAAATCGTGTGCAACTCCACCAGCCAGTCTCCCAACTGCCTCCATCTTTTGAATCTGTCTGATGTTTTCTTCCAGTTCTATCTGCTTTGTTATATCAGCCATAATGTGGACAATTCCTGTTAGTTTTTCGCTTGATACTATTGGGTCATAGACGACCGAATATGTCTTATCCCCAATCTTAATATTGGAAAGAACTCTGCTTCTGTTCTTCATTACCTCTTCAATCTTGCAATCACATTGTAATTTATTATGCCCTATAATACATATATTATTTCCCACAATTTTATTGTATGAAAGACCCAGTATCTCTGATGCGGCTCTGTTGCATCTCTGAATCAACCCTTTCTCATCAAGAAGGAATACCGGATCTTTTATAGAATCAAAGGTGGTTCTCCACTCGGTTGCTGACTTTGCGATCATCTCCTCCATTCTCTGAATCTCAAGTATTTCATTTTTCAGTTTTTTATTTGTCTCATTTAATTCCTGCATTCGTCTCTCAACCTCACTCTCAAGATGAGCCTGATACTCTTTGATCTTATCATCTCTAATCTTTATCTGAGCAACCATATTGTTGAATTTTTGTGTAATATCTCCAAATTCGTCATCTGAAATAATATCTGCCCTTATGGAATAATCCTTTTTGTCGGCAATTTCATTCATTGTTGAAAGTAGAATCTCCATTGGTTTAAAGCTCTTTTTGATAAAGTAACTTATAATTATAAAAGATATGATTGATGATAACAATATGATGAGGAACATCATTAATATAATCCATTTAATCTGGAAATATAATTGATTCAGATTAGATCTTATATAAAGAGTTCCTATATGTTCATTGTTGGTAGTAATATCATGTCTTATTACAATGTAATCACCAGATTCAGTATTAAGTAAATTAAATGGTATGTATATGCTCCCCTTCTTTACATAAAAGGCAAACTCCTTACCATTAGAATCATATAAGACGGAATTTTCTATTGTTGGTACTGCCTTTAATGATGAGAGAATCTTTGTGGCAGCTTTTTTATCATCAAACAGAAGCGAAGCCTGACAGTTTGAACCTATTATTTCTGCATGGATGTTAAGATCATTTATAATTCTTTTTTTAATGATAGAATATGAGAAAATACTGAGTCCAGTAGTTACAGCCAGAATTGAGAATGCAACTGCCAGTATAACCGAAACAATTATCTTTGTTGAGAGTTTACTGGGCTTAAATCTGGTCATATATTATTTTTTCTTATCTATTATTTTTTTGGCGAGAGAAAGGAGTCTTGAAGAAATTTTAAGACCGGATGCCTTTGCCGATGAGATATTTATCTCAAACTTTATTTTATCATCATCTAAAAACATATTGATTATTACTCCCATTTCACCATACCTTTCTATATCGCTGATTGTCAGTATTCCATTCTGTTCAGAAATCTTAAGGATATTATTTAATTCTTCTTCATCCTTTTTATCTATTATTAAAATTGAACATTGATCGATTGACGAATTCTTATCAATTTCTTTATAAATTATTTTGTTGTTTCCAATGCTTTTCCCATTCAGGTGGTTAAGTCCTTGATTTAGAGGGTTTGATTTATATGTGCAGAGCAAAATTTCGTTATTAATTATTTTGCCTTCTCCAAACTCTATAAATCTTATAAAGTTAAATACAAATGCTGCCTTTACCTGATATTCGGTGGGTGGCAGACTTTTCGCAGCAGGCGACATAATCGAAAAATGAAAAAATTATTATAAGTAAAAGAATATACTTCATCAGAATTTTCCCCCGATTTTAAGCCTGAAACTTATCCCATCCTGCTCGATTGCGTCCATTGGATGTTCTATAGATGCTGCATCGAAGTATTTTTGATTAAATAGATTATACACTCCAATAGATACATCCCAATCCATAACAATAGAAAGAAGCACATTAAAATCTGCAATGAGGACAGGATCAAGCATTTTACTGCTCAGTGTCTCTCTCTCTGAAAGGTAATTGAAAGAGATTGCTGGTGTGATTCTTCTCTTCAATATTGGATATGCAAGTCTCGATTTTAGCATATGTGAAGGGTAACTTTTAACTTCATTTTTACTTTTTTCATTATATGCATAAGTATATGAATAACTCAAAGAACCTGTAATGCCAGAGACATTTAGATAAGAGATCTCTGCCTCAACTCCTGCCAGTTGAATATCGTCAATATTTTTTGCTACTATTAAGCCATCTGTATTATCTATATCAAACCCTATAAGATTATTTATGTCATTATAGAAAATAGATAAAGAAGATGTCATCTGCTCATTTATATAATGTTCGTATATTAGTTCTGCCTGGTTTATCGTCTCGGATTTCAGTCCTTCAGGTGCTTTTTGAGTCTGGTTGTTGTCGTTATAATACATTTCATAAATATTTGGAGGTCTATAAGAGTTTCCCAGTATTAATTTGTAAATTCCATTTTTATATGGAGATATTACGAAGGCTGCTCTACCAGAAAGGCCGTCATCATAAAATTCAAAATAGTCATACCTTAAAGAGAGATTGAGAATTAGATATTTGCTTATATCTATTATACTACCACCGTATGTCCCGATATTCACCGAATTATGCCTGAAATCATAAATTTCTCCACTATTACTTCCATTTATATTGATGTTCTGTCTAAAATTATCTCGTAACTCAGCGCCTGCAAAAATCCTGAGATTTTTTGAAAGATAAGTTAATTTTATCTCAGAACCTACACTATCTCCATTATCAATTTCATTCTGTATCTCCTCTGGATAAACATAATTTCCTTTATATGTATATTTGTCCAGAAATAATCTTACCATCAGTTCATATTTCTCCTGAAACAGGTGATCAAATCTCAAGTCAAAAAATGCCCGTTCATCTATTGAAAAGTTTCTGTTATCGTTATAAATAGTTTCCCATGCACCTGTTGGAATACCTTTTGTCCTTGAAATATATCCAGCCTCTAAAGTGAAATCTTCAAATTTAGTCTTAAAATAAAATGAGGGATATTTATCATAGTCTCCTCTATAATTTCTTCCATCACTCACACCGGGGACATCAAATTCTTTGAAGTAAAGTTTCTGACCATGGCTCTGATAGTATGTAGCGGAGGTTAGAAAATATCCATTCTCAAAAAAATTCCCTTGAAGTGTTATTCTCCCCTGATATGTATCAAAACTGCCTGCAGAAAATGATAATTCATTCTTATCTGGATTCTTTGTAATTACATTTATAACACCGAAGAGCCCGTTTCCACCATATAGAGATGATACAGGTCCCCTCACAATCTCCACTCTATCAATCAGGTCAATATCCAGAGGAAAATCTGTGCCAATGAATGCCTGATCATAAATATTATCATTTATCTGATGTCCATCAATCAGTATGAGAATTCGCGAGTTGTAATCTCCTGCCTTGTATAATCCTCTCATTCCTGCATAATTATAATTTCTATCGTAAGTTATATAAAATCCCTTTTGAGCCTTCAAAATATCTGCAAGCGTTTTATAGCCCTGAGTCTTTATCTCGTATGAAGTAACTACAGTTGTTGATGCTGATGCATATTTAATCGGCTCTACAGTCTTTGATGCAGCAATCACTCTTTCAACTTTAATATTTATTAATTCTTCTATATCCTGAGAGAAAATATCCAATGCTGAAAGATCATTTTCATCAGCAAATGATGTATAACTAACAACAGCCATAAAGAAAACTGTTAATAATATTCGTTTCATTGATAATCCCTCTCAAAGTATAATTATAAAATGGTTATCCAGAGTAAGTCAATAAGGTAAAAACTTATCTTTATTAAAATATTGAACAGCTACAACCTCCACTATCACAATCAGGGTCGCATTTGCAATTTTCGTCACATTCAAACGAGATATCACATTTACATTTATCGTTGCCTTTTATAATCAGGAGCATGTTTTTCCCTATTGTCTTTTGGTTGTCAGGATTTGTTATAGTTATGCTTTTATAACCGGTCTCTGTATCCTTGCTAACTACAACATTGTATAGAAAAATATTATTTGTGTCTGCAACTTCAAAGTCCTCAAATGTAATTCCATAAGGCATCCTTACACTGGCGCCTGCCTGAAAGTTCTCTCCATTTATATTAAATATTTCCACAGTTTCACCGATTTTAAGTTCTTCTGGATCGACGGAATTTACAACAGGTGCCGGTTCTTTATATGTAAACTTAAATGTAAAATAATACAGACCTTTACCATCGCCTACCGGGAGCACATAATATTTTCCAGATTGTGGGTTATCTATCTGAATGGCTCTCTTTACCCATATATAATCTGATTTTACATCCTCAAAAGAAAAATCTATGGGCCTTCCGATATTGACATAAAACTTTACATAATCCTCGGATGTACTCCCTGAATAATTGGCAGCGTAAATATCCACGTTTAGCAATTCTCTACCCTGAGGAACATTATAAACGAACTGGGCTTCGTAAGGTATAGACGAGCTCATTCCAATATCCATTGCAGACATAATATAACCTTTAATCTCATATCCGTTTTCCACTTCTATTATCCTTCCACAATTATTGATATTTCTCTCAATAAAAGGGGCTTTGACACTCTCCGATACACCACTCCCGAAAGCCTGTTCTGTAAATTGTATTACCTGTTCATAAAAGTCCTTAAAAGAGGATGCAGTGTTCAATGCCCCGAGTGATAAGAAGACGGTCTTTGTAAACAGCTCACTATCAGGGGCGATTGACCTTGCCGCCCATAGAGCCGTGGAGATTATCTCTCCATCATAGTGAGGTTCTCCATTCAAATAGTCGGGACACTTCCTCGTAAGAGTCAGATTCCTGAGATAATTTTCACCACCTATCTTTGATGTATGTCTGCCGATAATGGAGTCATCTGTTATATGAGATGGTATAAAATCGGCAATTGCCTCATTTAAACCATATAACATACCTGAAAGTCCAAATTGGTCAATAGCTGGATCAAGGTTATATACATTATCGAAAAAGGCATGTGTCATCTCGTGCATAATCACATCGGCATCATAAGAAAGATTT
>JBBISZ010000128.1:0-7710 GCA_037441045.1 Deltaproteobacteria bacterium
CAGATGTGCGATCAGCAACACTTATTACTATTGAACCCAGATTTCTCATCTCCTCCTTTATAAGTCCCTGCGGATTTTCAATCAGATTGGATTTTAATGAATTACTACAGACAAGCTCTGCAAAATAAAAAGACCTATGGGCTTCTGTCATCCTTTCTGGACGCATCTCATATAGATCCACACCTATATTACATCCTGCAAGTGTATGGGCTGCCTCCACCCCTGATAGTCCTGCCCCTATAATTGCAACGGGATTTTTATTGTTCATTTGAGGCTACTTCTCTATCAAGTTTTATCTTATAATGACATTTTCTGTTTGAACACTCCATAAAATGTCCACCTTTTTTCGTCTCTTTCTCAAACATATATTCAGCACCACATTTTGGGCATTCTTTATACACAACGGGATATGAACTTATAAACTTACATCCTGGATAGTTACTACATCCATAAAAGACCTTGCCTCGTAAACTCTTTCGCTTTATAATCTCCCCACCACACCTAAGTGGACACTTTATACCCGTTGTATATTTTTCGGTGTAACGGCAATCAGGATATTTAATACAGGATATAAAGTCTCCAAATCGCCCTTCTTTGATCACAAGCTCAGAACTACAAAGAGGACACCTTCTCCCCTCCAGAATTTTATCCTCAGTTATAGTCACATCCCCCTTATCATCTCTATTGAATGCCTTTGTGTTCTTACATGCTGGATAGTTGGAACAGGCAAGAAATGATCCATATTTATTGACCATGATTTTCATAGGAGAGCCACATTTATCACATCTTACTTGAGTGGAGGTGATAGCATCTTTTATTTTATTAAAATCTCTGATTGCATTTCTCAGCATACCTTCAAATTCGCTGTAAAATTTTCTGAGCATCTGAATATAATCAACATCGCCTTCCTCGATACTATCCAGGCTATCCTCCATTTTTGCAGTAAACTCCGGATTCATAATAATAGGAAATGCCTTATCCAGCAGTCCTGTAATCATTATACCCAGTTCCGTTGGGATGAATCTGCCATTCTGCTTCTCTACATACTTTCTATCCTGAATGTTGGAGATAATAGCCGCATAGGTTGAAGGCCTGCCAATACCCCTCTCCTCAAGTTCTTTAATCAGCGTTGCCTCAGTATATCTTGCAGGAGGCTGAGTCTCTCTTGTAACTATCTCAATATCTTTAAGGTTTAGATTTTCACCATTCTTCAAATCGGGGATATCCATCTCCTTCCCCTCTTCTTTATCTCCATTACTCTCATCCAGCTCTTTGTATAATTTTAAAAATCCATCAAAAACAAGTCTTGAGCCAGTTGCCCTGAACTCATAAGAGCCGGACTCAATAATAATAATTTTTTGGGCATAAACAGCGGGGCTCATCTGAGATGCAACAAATCTCTTCCAGATAAGTTCATACAACTTAAAATGGTCTCTCGGAAGGACATCCCTGAGCGATTCAGGAACATATTCTACATGGGTAGGTCTTATCGCCTCATGTGCATCCTGAGCCTTACCTTTTGAAGAGTAGAAAACAGGATACTCTGGCAGATATTCCTTCCCCCATTTTTCACTTATAAACTCCCTTACAGCAGATATTGCCTCTTTTGAGATTCTCACACTATCCGTTCTCATATAAGTAATGAGACCTTCCAGTCTTCCACCTCCAATGTCCATACCCTCATAAAGTTCCTGAGCAAGCATCATTGTCTTCTTTGCAGAAAACCCATATGCATTGTATGCAGCCTGTTGAAGCTTACTTGTAATAAATGGCGGAACCGGATTCTTCTTCCTCTGGGAATCGTTCACCCCTGTAACTCTAAAATATGAAAGCTGTCTTATCAGATTCTGATAATTCTTTGCCTTATGTTCATCATTGATGACAACTTTCTCATCCCCGATTGAAACGAGTCTCGCCTTAATCTCCTTATTTCCAGCGGTCAAAAATATTCCGTCAAGGTCATAGAACTTCTGACTTACAAACTTTTGAATGTCACTTTCCCGCATAACTATCAGTTTTACCGCTACAGACTGAACTCTACCGGCAGATAGCCCGGGCATGACCTTCTTCCAGAGTATAGGAGATATCAGATACCCTACCAGTCTGTCCAGAATCCTTCTTGCCTGTTGAGACTGATATTTATTCATATCCAGTTTTACAGGATTCTTAAGACTATTTATAACGGCATTTTTAGTAATCTCATTAAATAGAACCCTGTCTATCTTTTCCATCGGAACTTTTAGTTCTTCAGAAATATGAACAGCAATCGCTTCCCCCTCCCTGTCTGGATCTGTTCCCAGATATATCCTGTTTGCTTTCTTTGCAAGTTCCCGCATCTTATCAATAATCTTCTTCTTACCCTTAATAACAAAATATGAAGGCTTAAAATCGTGCTCTATATCAACTCCCAGATCTTGAGCGGGCAAATCCTTTATATGCCCTGCGGAGGCTATAACATTGAAATCTTTGCCCAGATATTTATTTAGAGTCCTTGCCTTGGAAGGTGACTCCACAATTAATAAATTAGACATACTTAAAAACTCCTTCTCTTATAAATCTTCCCCGGCATCTGTTCTACTACTCCCTTGAGCTCCAGAGCCAGGAGTATCTCACTTATAAATTCCACTTTTTTGTTTGATTTTACCACTATTTCATCAATATGCATAAAATTCCCATCTGAAAGCAGAGATAGTATATCGCGCTCATCAGGACTCAGATCACATACTGTCTCAAAAGTCTTTGCAGAGGCGTTTATGGTCTTATTTTCGCTCGTAAGATTGAAAAATTCTTTAATTAAATCCACGGAATATAGAATACGGGCACCTCTATAGATAAGTCTATTTGGACACAACGACATCTGTGAGGTAATAGGACCAGGTACAGCAAAGAGCGGAATAGACTTCAAAAGGGCATACTCAGCTGTTATCTCTGCCCCACTCTTCTCTCCCCCTTCAACTATAACTACCGCCTTTGATAACTCAACTATATACTGGTTTCGTTTTGGGAATGAATATTCATTAAATTCCTCATCAGGTTCATAAGCCGAAATCAAAACTCCGCCTCTTTCTACAATTCGATTAAATAGTCCTGAATTTTCCTGCGGATAAGGCTTATTTATGGAGGTTCCAAACACAACAATAGTCTTTGCTCCAGATTTTAATGCGGCATTGTGAGCAACCGAATCAATTCCATATGCACCACCACTTACAATATTTACACTGCTTCCTAGCGATTTTACTATATTCTCGGTAATTGCAATACCGTATTCAGTTGGTGAACGGGTACCCACTATGGCAAGATTTTGCCCGCCTAAAAGACCTATATCACCTTTATAAAAAAAGATAGGAAGTGAATGGTAACCAATAAGCACCTGAGGAAAAGACTCATCAAGTACCGAACATATACCGATATTCTGCTCCAGACACCTATCAAAATATCTTTCGACATTCAAAATCTTATCTGCAGCATTTGATACCCTTTCAATCTCATCATCAGTAAAACCATAATCGCCCTTATTTATTGATAAAAATTCAATAATACTTGTAAGATTCCTATTCTTGACAGCCATAAGCAGGTTAAACAGAGATTTTTCCCCAAAACCCTTCTTGCCAAGCCTCTTTATGGCCAATATCTGAGACAATATATTCCGGTTTTGAATACTATGCATTCTTCACTTCTTAACCTTTCAATAAAAAAGGCTTTTTCACTTATACCTAAAATGATTTTCTGTCAAATAAAAATTAAGATGTGCTGCTAACTCATTGAAAACAAAGAACATTTTTTCTTAAACCTGCTAATATTAATATTTATTCTAATATTATAGTATATTGGCGACCCCTACCAATACATATACTCCAGAAGGCATAACCAAACAGAGATAACGCCAGAAAAGTAACTGGCACTTACAGCAAAAAAGCAGCAAAAAAGTAACTGGCACCTTCCTTAAAGGTAACTGGCACTTTTTTACAACAGACAGTAATATCAGAAAAATCTTGCATACTGCGTAAAAATGCAGTATATATCATTTATAGCAATCGGGAGGAGATTATGGACAATAAACTGACAAACAGACAACAGGAGATACTTACCTTTATTAATAGTTTCATACATAGACATGGTCATCCCCCAACCTTAAAAGAAATAAAAGAGTATTTTGGCTTCGCGTCTGATAACTCCGTCAGGACTCATATAAAACTTATTCAAAAAAAGGGGTTTATAAATAGAGTTCAGAATAAAGCCCGCGGACTTTTACCTGTAGAAACAATTAAAATTCTAAACATCAATTCAAAAAGTATCCCACTCATAGGACAGATAGCAGCAGGTAAACCAATATTGGCGCTCGAAAATCTTGGAAACTATATCTCCGTTGACCGTGAACTGTTCAAAGATGAGAATATATTTGCTCTAAGGACCAGGGGGGATAGCATGGTTGGAGCCGGCATCCATGATGGAGATATCGTCATCGTTCATCCACAGGAGACCGCTGAAAATAGCGAGATTGTGGTTGCTCTTATCGGAGATGAAGCCACATTAAAATTTTATCACAAAGATGGAAACACCATAATTTTGAAAGCTGCCAATCCTGCTTATCAGGACATTGTTCTGAATCTATCACAGGCATCCGAAATAAGAGTGGTGGGCAAAGTAATAGGTCTCATAAGGAAATTATAAATATAAAAGAGAGACAGGATTGGAACCCTCAATTCTTCATCTTCAGATCCCGTTTTTTATGACCTCCGTGGAGGCACTCACAGATAGCTCCATATCTGAGAAGCCTGCTGTAATAGTGTCTTCACTTTCACCTTATTCTATCATAATTGAGATATCTCCACTTGCTGCCAGAATAGGTATAAGAAAAGGAATGAATTTAAAAGATGCCAGAGGTATTGAAAAAAACCTTTTGATCCTGATGCCATCCGTTGACAGATACAGAATGGTGTTAAACTCTATAGCGAAATGTATATATAAAGTTACTCCGTCATATGAATTGCTTACATCAGGTGAGGCATATCTAAATATCAGTGGTAGCAAGAGGCTCTTCTCATCCCCGGAGAATATTGCATATTTTCTATACAAAGAGATACTCTCAAGCAGCAAACTCAAGACACAACTCGGGATAGGCAGCAATAAGTTGATAAGCAAGGTCGCATCCTCCTTCTCCAGCGATATTGCCATTATAAGAATAATGAATGGAGAGGAACAAACCTTCATATCCCCAATCTCTGTAAGATTGTTGCCTGATATAGGATACTGGATAATAAAAAAACTTCAGGACTACAACATATCCACTATAGGTGAAATAAATCGTCTGGGTGTTGATAATCTATATCTCCTCTTTGGAAGATTTGGCAGAATACTGAGGCTATGGAGCATGGGAATGGACCCGAGACCTGTAAGAGGCATGAATCCGCATTTTATCAGAGAAGAGCTTCCCCTGTCATGGGAGGAGAATGAATCTTCAGTGTTAAAAAAGCGGCTTTTCAGTTCCGCATCCTTAATTGGGTTTGAGTTAAGAAGCAAACGGCTTCTGGCAGGCAGATTCAAAATCACCATTACTTATGCAGATGACCTGGTGACAGAGGGTTATATCGGTTCAAACCCTCCAGTAAATACTGATACCTCAATTTACAAAAAACTGATCGATCTGTTTTATAGAATCAGGAAAAGAAGGGTCTATATAAAACAGATCTCCGTTGAGGCATCCCTTTTTCGTCAGGCTTTTCTACAGCAGGAACTCATAGCACTTCCTTCTTCCCGTGAGGAGAGGCTTTTTGCCGCACTGGACTCCATCCGCAGCCGTTTTGGGGAAAAATCCATACGATTGGGAATACAGTTTTGACTTATGCTGCTTGCAGATTTCAGATCTTCATTTTCACTCCTTGAAGGGATTTATTCCCCTCAGGAGATACTCACTCATATCAATAAATACGGCTTCTCCTCTGTAATAATTGCAGATACCAACAACTTCTATGCCCTCCCCCAGATAATCTCACTCTCAAAAAAACATCCTGATGTCATATATGGAGGGGTTCGGATAAGATATTCAAAGAAGAGAGTTACCCCCACTCTGCTCGCGATTCCCATAGATCAAAATGGATTTTCAAATGCATTCAACATAATCTCACACATAAACACCACCTGCAACATTGAAGAGACTGAGTTTATAGATTACATTGCAAAAAAGACAGAAGGTATAATATTTATAACCTCTGACATCAGGCTTGCAAGGCAACTCAGAGAAATAACTACTGATATCTACTGGGGCATCAATCAAAAGAACATAAATGAATTACCTGTTGCTCGGGAGGAGAGAATTCAACCCGTCCTTATTCAGGATACAATCTTTCTTTCTCCAGATGATATAACAGCGGGTATAGCTATAAGATGCATAGCCTCAAAAAAGAGATATGACGAGCTTTCTCATCTGAAGGAAGAACTAAAATACCACCTTATTCAAAGTGAAGCTGAATTAAATAGCAGATTCTCCCACATACCGGAGGCTATTGAAAATCTCAAACATATAAATTCACTCCTCAAAAAAATTAACTACTCATTCAAACTACTTCTCCCGGGATGTGATATAAAAAATGCAGACTTTCTTCTCAAAAGACTCGCATTTAAAGGCGCAAAAAAAAGATATGCCAGGCTTTCAGAAGAGATTACAAATCGTCTGAATTATGAACTCAAAATTATAAGTCACAAAGAATATTCTGGTTACTTTCTTATAGTTAGTGATATTACAGCACAGACAGACCTCACCTGTGGAAGAGGTTCAGCAGCGGCAAGCCTTGTATCTTATTGCCTTGGAATTACAAATGTAGATCCAGTAAAACACAATCTGATGTTTGAAAGATTTCTCAACCCCGAAAGGAGCGACCCGCCTGACATAGATATTGACTTCGCGTGGGATGAGCGGGAAAAAATCATAAATTATATATTCAACAAATATCATGAAAAAGTTGCACAGGTATCAAACCACAATACGTTCTCCAGTAGGCTATCAATAAGAGAGATCGCGAGAATATTTGGATTTTCTGAAAGGGATATAAAAGAAATAGTTGCAAAAATCGAACCCCTTTTAGGAGTAGAAGATGACAAACTGAAAGAGATAATAAATTCAGATGAGGAGATAAAAAGAATATTGGCCGAGAA
Organism: Deltaproteobacteria bacterium; assembly: GCA_037441045.1. Classification (GTDB taxonomy): domain Bacteria; phylum Myxococcota; class SpSt-1050; order SpSt-1050; family SpSt-1050; genus SpSt-1050. Next base: position 7,153 of record JBBISZ010000128.1, read on the forward strand.
GAGAATCAGAGATACCTTTAAGATCGCCCGCAGAATAAGCAAAAATATGCGACACCTCTCAACCCACTGTGGAGGAATAATCATCAGTGACAGAGACATCAGAGATACTGCACCTATTGAAATCACAGGAGGCGACAGATTTGTAATTCAGTGGGACAAGGATGATATAGAAGAAATGGGACTCGTAAAAATAGATATACTTGGCAACCGTTCACTCGCAGTAATTAGAGATGCCGTTGGAATGATAAGAAGAAACTACGGAATAGATCTGGAAAGGATGAAAATTGTCTATGAAGATGACCCTATGACACGGGATCTAATAAAAAATGGCAACACTATAGGAGTTTTCTACATTGAATCTCCAGCTATGAGACAGCTCCAGAAAAAGACAAATGTAGCAGACTTTGAACATATAGTTATTCACAGTTCCATAATAAGACCTGCAGCAAACAGATATATAAATGAATATGTAGAAAGACTCAAAGGAAAACACTATACTCCACTTCACCCATCACTCACCGGGCTCCTATCTGAGACCTATGGAATAATGTGTTATCA
>JBBISZ010000129.1:0-7684 GCA_037441045.1 Deltaproteobacteria bacterium
AATCCCTATTACCTTTCTTCTGGAGTAAAAATATATCTCTGCCGGTGTAAGGTCGTGCGCAATAAGAATATGTTCCTCATTTAAAAGAGAGATATCTTTTATCTTTCCAGATAATACACGCAACAGGAGAAACTCTATTGACTTGATATCTACACTCTTCGCATTTAATGACATTCTCTCTCTCGTGTGCAGGAGCCTTGCATATTTATCAAGTGATTTTACAATCGCGACCTCACTGTTGACAAATTCTGTTGAGATGGTTTGAAATACATCCTCTGTAAATCTCAGATCCGAGAGTATCATCTTCTGGACATTCAGGTGTGGCCCAATCTTCTTAATCTCTTTTGAATTCATGTCAGCAATAAGTCTGTCAGTCTGTTCAGTTATGAGTTTGACAGCAGAAATAAATCTTTCCTTTTCAGATTGTATCTCATCTGGTGAAATAATTCTTCTGCTTATGTCCTTAAAGTCCGGGGATATAACTACAGATTTACCTATTGCGATCCCGGCAGATATCTTTGTACCTTTAATGGTTTTACTGTATTGACTCATTCAGGTTCACCAAAACGATTTTCAATCAATTGTTCAATATCTCTCATAGCATCTTCTGAATCGCTCCCTTCAATGAATAGTTCTATTTCTGCACCAAAAGGGGCAGCCAGCATGAGAATACCCATGATAGATTTGCAGTTTGCTGTTTCGTTGTTATATCTAATTTGAATATCAGACTGGAATTTGTTTGCTATGTTTACCAGTGCCGCTGCCGCCCTTGCGTGAAGACCGAGCTGGTTTTTCAGTGTCAGGACCTTGTGAATGCTCATACTGTTCTGTTGATGTTTTGGGGAATCTTCATCTTCTTTCATCATTACACTCCTTCTTATATTAACAAATTATGGCTCATTGTTTGATAGAGGGTTTTCAGCAAAATATAATTTTTTCTTTCCATACTCTACAATGAATCTTGCAAGTTTGTCTACATCCTTTATTTCGTTTCTAACTGATGCAAGCTTGAGAATCATTGCCAGAGTAAAGCCTGCTACTACTCCTACCTTTTTTGTATTTATGAGTGTTATAGCTATATTAAATGGAGTTCCTCCAAAGATATCTGTAAGTATAAGGACACCGTCGCCATCATCCATATCCTCAACCATTTTATAAATCTTTTCTTTTGCAGAGCTTATTGATTCATTCCCATTGAGATTTGCCGATTTTAATTTTGGGATATCTCCATAAATAAATTCAGCAGTTCTTATAAGTTCCTCTCCGAGTCTTCCATGTGATGCGATAAGTATTCCAATCATATATACTTGCTCCTATCTTGCTATATCCCTGTGATAGATATTCACCTCAACATTCTCTTTGCCTGTCATAACATCTTTGAGTGCCTCCGCTATGACCACAGAACGGTGAACCCCTCCAGTACATCCTATACAGATATTTATGCTATTTCTCCTCTCTTTTATATATAGAGGCAGCATCGTATTAAATATTCTGGAAATATTATCAACTAACTCCCTGCTGTGTGGACTTGCCATTACGAAGTCTTTTATTGCCGTATCCAGTCCGTTCTTATTCTTGAGAGCAGGTTCAAAATATGGATTAGGCAGAAATCTAACATCAAAGACAAAATCCGATTGTAATGGTATTCCATACTTAAAACCAAATGATATTATGCTAATTTTTATCTTGTGACTCTGTTCGAGTGTGGAGATATAGTTTAGTATCTCATTTCTTAGCCTGTGAACATTCATATTTGATGTGTCTATGATCTTTGTGGCTATATCTTTTGTGTTTTTTAAGAGCATCCTTTCCTCTTTGATACCTTTTAGTATATCGGTCTTTGAAAGTGGGTGAGTTCGTCGTGTATCCTGATACCTGTTTACTATTACAGAATCCTCACACTCCAGAAAGAGTATCTCACATCTGAATCCCTCTTTGTTTAAGGATTCTATCGTCTCTGGAAAATTTTTCAAGAAGGAGCCTTCTCGTATATCTATTACAAAAGCAATTTTGGAAAACTCAACTCCACCAAGAGAGATCATTTCAAGGAATCGGGGGATGAGGACAGTAGGAAAATTGTCCATACAGAAATAGCCGTTGTCCTCAAGCGTCTTGAGAGCGGTAGATTTCCCGGAGCCGGAGAGTCCGGAGATAAATATCAGTCTATCCAGATTCACTACTTCTCCTCCCTTATTCGCTCGATATTTCCCATCCTCGATATTATCTCAATGATATTTTTCTGAAAGGTTCTTGCAGAGTGAAAGCCTTTGAGTTTCAAAAGTTGATTTCGGGCTGCTACCTCAACTATGGTAGCAATGTTTCTATTGCTTCTTACAGGTAAGACGATATAAGGTACATTTATTCCGAGAATATTTATTGTTCTATCATCCACGCCCAGTCTATCATACTGTTTGTTATTTTCCCAATCTACAAGTTCAATTAATAGTTCAATCTTTTTATTGTCTCTTATGGTGGATATCCCGAAGAGGTCTTTTACATTAATTATTCCGAGCCCTCTGATTTCCATGTGGTATTTAATTACATCAGATCCATAACCAATGAGGGTGTTGTCGTTTCTCAAAGTTATGATTATCATGTCATCGCATACAAGTCTATGACCTCTTGTGATGAGTTCAAGTGCACATTCACTCTTCCCAATACCGCTCTTACCTCGAATAATTACACCAAGCCCGTATATGTCCATAAGCACACCGTGCATATTTATGTAAGGTCTTAAGAGTATCTCTATAGATTCCATAAGTCTTTTGTAAAAGACAGGAATCTCAAGCGAGGTAAAAAGGATAGGTATTTCTGACGCATTATCAAATGAAAAGCAACTGGTAGGATCAGGCCTTTCGATCTCGATTACCACAGCGGCGGGTCTATTTCCTTTCTTTATCTTTTGTAATATTTGATAGATACCATCTCTGTGGATAAATCTGGATATCAGCACAATTGAATTGGAATCAATAATACCTGAATCCTCAACAGGGTCTTTCTCGTAGATAATAATTCTCGGGTCTGCTATTTTATTGTTGATATTACAGTATATCTCAGATGGTATGTGCAGTCCAAGATATTCTCCCTTAAATGAAATAATATCAGCAATCGTTATTTTGTTTTTTTCCTCTTTCAAATATTAGTTCCTCTTCGGTTGTAAATGTTCAAATAGTTTTGACTTTATAGCCTGCAAATCTTCTGTGAAAATTATATCATCCAATATCTGTTCATTTTTTATCAGCCTGACCACTGAAGATACCAGTTTAAGATATTCAGTCTTTTTTTCCATGGGGCTTGCAATGAAAAATACCAATCCGATATCAACCCCATCAGGTGTGTTGTATTTTAGTCTGTCCGATAAAATAAAGAAGAATATAAAATCCTCTTCTGCCTTCTCAAGCCTTATGTGAGGTAACAATACTCCCTTACCTATCGCTGTTGGAGAGATCCTCTCCCGCTCGGTGAGTTTTGAGAGGATAATCCCACCATCGCAGCCTACAACACGGGATGCCTCTGTCGCAATAACATTCATCAAATCTTCAATTGAACTGACCGAAATACCTTTGTATGAGATTATCTGCATTAACGGCTCTGTTGTTTCTCCTTATGTTTGCGGATCTGTCTCTCAATTTTATCATAAGCCAGATCAAAAGATGAATACATATCTTCTGATTTTTCTGAGGCGTTGATGGTTAAGCCTCCAGCACTTATAGCAAGATCAGCTATATGTGAAAATTTTTCTATAGAGAATGTAACCCTTGCATCCACAGGTGGTTTTAATAATTTCTTTAATTTCCCGAGTTTTTCTTCTGCGTATTGTCTCAGAGCGTCACTGTGTTCCATCTGTCTGAAAGTTACATTTACTTGCATATTATGCCTCCTTATTATGGCAAATTATTTGCTTTTTGATTATTATATGCCCTTTTAAGAACGGTTTTAAGTAATACTTACTTTTCTTAAAAAAACCCTTTTTCAATTGAAAAGTAAGTTTTAACTCCTGATAGAGCATTTGAGTTTGGATTAGTACAGATCCCATAATCTATTGACAATATATATCACAACAGTTTATTTTTCAAGTGCAAACAAGACTGGTATGAAAATTGATAGCGCGTTGCGTCATAAGCAGGTCTTTTTATAATGAAATTTGAAAAACTGCCTCATCTGACTATTTGCCCTTATTCTGTTTATAAATTTTATGCAGAATCTCAAAATTTTGAAAGTATTAAAACTTGGGGACTAGACTTTTCTATCTTTGATTGATTAAAAAAATTTCTTAATTTTATTTGTCCATTTTGAATTGTTTTGAAGATGAATATGTGCTTAATATAATTTATCTGAAAGGAGGCGTTATGCTGGACTTTAAGGGTAAGAATGTTCTGGTTACAGGGGGTTCGAGGGGAATAGGAAAGGCTATATGTAAAGATTTTGCCAGATATGGAGCAAGGGTTAAAGTCTCAAGCCGTAAGCTTGATGCCTGCGAGAAGGTTGTATCAGAGATTAAAGATGAGGGAGGAGATGCTCTTGCAATATCTGCCAATATGGGTAAGATGGAAGATGTTGAGATGTTGATAAATAAATCATTTGAACAGGTTGGACATATAGATGTGCTTGTGAATAATGCTGCTACAAATCCTCTGTTTGGTCCTGTCCTGAATACAGATTTGAGAGGGTGGGAAAAGATAATGGATGTAAATCTCAAGGGTCCTTTCTTCCTTGCTATTGGTATTGCCCGCAGGATGATAGATATGAATAGAGGCGGCTCAATAATCAATATTGCATCTACAGCGGGGCTCAGGGCATGGCCCGGTCTGGGTGTTTATGGTATATCAAAGGGTGCAGTTGTTCAGATGACGCGTCAGATGGCTCGTGAGTGGGCAGGCGCAAACATAAGGGTAAATTGCGTTGCACCTGGACTTATAGATACAGACTTCTCAAGGGTCTTAATAGATGATGAGGCGTTGAGATGTGAGGCACTGAAGAATGTATCAATGAATAGACATGGGATGCCTGATGAAATTTCTTCACTGGTGGTATATCTTGCTTCTGACCATGCATCATATATAACAGGACAGATTATTGTAGCAGATGGTGGGGGCATGTGCTGAATATAGTTATTGGAATTGACTTTTTTGAAATACAATCATAGTATCGTTCTGCATTATTCCTTGAGGTAGCAAATGAAAGATAAAAGATCTGTTTTGTTAGGAATTTGCGGCTCTATTGCTGTCTATAAAATATGTGATCTTATTAGATTGTTTAAGAAGAGCGGCATAAATGTAGTACCTATTATGACCCCTGATTCCACCAGATTTATCTCCCCGCTTCTTATAGAGTCACTGGCTGAAAACAGGGTTTATACCAGTATGTTTGATGAATCCGGTGGTGCCTTTTATCATATTCTGCTTTCAAGGGGTGTGGATCTGATTCTGATTGCACCAGCCACGGCAAACACAATAGCAAAGATTACATCTGGACTGGCGGACAATCTTTTGACATCTTCTGTGCTTGCCTCTTCATCTCCAGTTATGATTGCCCCTGCAATGAATGTAAGGATGTTTGAAAATCCAATAACCCAGCAGAATATTGAAAAACTTAAGTCGAATAAAAGATTTCATTTTATAATGCCAGAGAGTGGAGAACTTGCCTGCGGAGATATTGGTGCTGGAAGGCTGGCTAATATTGAATCTATTTTTGATGCCTCAATGCGATTCTTATCAGGCGAGCATATTCTGAGCAGAAAGAGGGTTTTGATCTCTGCTGGACCAACAAGGGAGTTTATGGATCCTGTTAGATTTTTGAGTAATCCCTCTTCGGGCAGAATGGGTTATGAGCTTGCAAGGGTTGCATACTGGCTCGGCGCTGATGTAATTCTTGTCTCTGGAGAAGTCAATATCAGACCACCTTATGGAGTGAAGGTAATTAATGTTGTTAGCGCTATGGATATGAAAAATGCGATATTAAAGTCAGAGGGAAGATATGACATGCTAATCATGACCGCAGCTGTATCTGACTGGAGATTTCAAAAACAATCAGAAAACAAGATAAAGAGAGGAGAGGGGAGGCTTAAAATTGAACTTGTTGAAAATAGCGATATTGTAAGTCTGGCAAAGAAGAGTGGAAAATTCAAATTTATTCTCGGTTTTGCTGCGGAGACTGATAATATTTATGAGAATGCCAGTCTAAAAATGAAAAAGAAGGGTCTGGATGCAATATTTGTAAATAATGTCAAAAATGTGGGGATTGGCTTTGGCTCTGAAGAGAATGAGGGGAGTCTAATTTTTAAGAATGGTGATAGAATTGATACCGGGAGGAGTACAAAGCGAGAACTTGCCCTGAATATATTGTTCTGTATAGCAGAAAGGATTAAGAGATGAATGAATTGCAATTGGAGATCCTTGATATAATAAGAGAAATAAAAAGGCATCTCATATATCAGAGAGAGCTCGGGGCATTTGTATATGGAATGGATACTATCGAGGAGACGCTTGATCGTCAGGAGAGAATTGAGAAGATGGAAAGGATATCAAAGGCCAGAATGGTCCAGAATGATGCTAAATCTACGCCTGCAGTAATGAGTCTTTTTGAAAGAATAGAAAAGGGGGTGGAGACAGTCAAAGAAGACCGCAAGATTTTTTCAGAAAAAAATAAAGAAGACAAACAGAAATTGATAAGTGAACTAAAAAAAGAGATTGGTGAAGATTGCAAAAGATGCAATCTCGGAAATCTTGGCAGGCAGAAAGTGGTTTTTGGTGAGGGGAATATTGACTGCAGGATAATGTTCGTCGGTGAAGGTCCAGGGGAGGATGAAGATATAGAGGGATTACCTTTTGTTGGAAGGGCAGGGCAGCTTCTGACAAAGATCATAAAAGCAATGGGGCTTGAGAGGACAGACGTATATATCGCAAATGTAGTAAAGTGCAGACCACCCGAAAACCGCACTCCACTTCCTGATGAGATGGATATCTGTGGTAAGTTTTTAAAAAGGCAAATATCTATTATTAACCCTGAGGTTATTATCGCCCTTGGTGGAACAGCGGTATCATTTCTTCTGGGAGATTATAAGATTAAAATAAGTCAGGTAAGGAGCAGAAGGCTTGAATACAGGGATGGTGATTTATTAATCCCCATGGTTGCGACTTTTCATCCATCCTATGTTTTAAGGCGTGGAGAGAGTCCCGATGTAAAAAAAGAAGTATGGAGTGATATAAAGATAGCTCTTGATATTATCGGTATGGAGGTGAAGCGGTAGATGAAATCATATTTATCTTTTGCAATAATGATTGTATCTGTATTTTTCTGCTTTAGCCTGTATGGCTCTGAGATTCTTATTGTTGAGATAAACTCCTCAATAAACCCTGCTACAGTTGATTACATAAATGACTCATTAAAGGAGGCGTCAGTCAGGAAGTCTGAACTTGTCCTGATTCTACTTGATACTCCTGGCGGTCTTGTTAGTTCAACAAGGGAGATAGTCAAGTCTATCATGGCATCTGAGGTCCCGGTGGCAGTATATGTCTATCCTGACGGTGCTCGTGCAGGATCTGCAGGTGTCTTCATTACAATGTCTGCGCATATCGCCGCTATGTCTCCGGGAACAAATATTGGTGCTGCTCATCCTGTTGAGGCAGGTGGGCAGGATGTGGATAAGAAAGGTGGAAAAGATTTAAAGAAGAAGATTGAAAAT
>JBBISZ010000130.1:0-7588 GCA_037441045.1 Deltaproteobacteria bacterium
CCAATTAAAATCCTTTTAATGTTAGTTGCTCAATATCAGGCACAATGGGCAGGGTATCAAGAGGTTTATTTATCCACTCACATAAATCCCTGTATATAGATAGATTAATCCTCAACAATGCCATCAGATTGTTTATTGATCAGTTAAAGACTAAATGAAAAATTAAATTCAAAGGGTTCTTTGCAAAATTTATTCTGTACAGATATGATTATTTTTAGAATATTAATATGCTAACCGCATAAGAGAATCGACCAATTGAAATTGCCAACTTAAATAATATATTGATATGAAGAAAAAAAATTGATAGTTTAACGCGTCAGAGGAGGAAATATGAAGAAGAATACATTGATTTTAATTTTCTTAATACTTTTTATTTCTATATCAGTCCACTCACAGACATTAAATACTTATATGGTTCCTATGAGGGATAATATTAAGCTTGCTACCGATGTATATCTACCTTCAGATTTTACTGGAACACTTCCTGCACTGCTGGTTCGAACGCCTTACAATAAAAATGATTTGAAGGATATAGGCAACTACCTGACTCAAACATATTCTATGGCAGTTGTGATTCAGGATGCGAGAGGAAGATATGCATCTGAAGGAGAGTTCTGCTTCTTTAGATGTGATGGTGCGGGTGAGCTTCAAGATGGGATTGACACTGTAAACTGGATTCGTTCACAGAGCTGGTCAAATAAGATGGTTGCAACTTATGGTGCTTCTGCTCTCGGAATAACGCAATATATGCTTGCCTCAACAGGTATTGATCTCTCTGCGATGATAGTTGAGGTTGCAACACCCGATTTGTATGGAGGTATTGCATTTCAGAATGGGTGTTTTAGAAAAGCAGATGTAGAAGGGTGGTTAAAAGGGATTAATGAAGAGTGGGTTTTAAATGAGATAAAAGCAAACACACTATATAATTCATACTGGGATGTTGTAGATGTGACTGATAATTTTGATAAGGTAAAAGTTCCAACTATACACAGAGGTGGATGGTTTGATATGTTTCTGCAGGGGACGATTGATGCATATGTGGGGTATCAGCATTCTGGTGGAGAGGGAGCCAGAGGAAAGCAGAAATTGATTATTGGCCCAAGGGTACATGGTGTGGTGCCAGGTGAATCTACAAAGGTAGGTTACCTGTTATTTGCACAGGATGCGAAGGATATTCCTCAGGAATGGCTTACGGTTGTTCTAATCTGGCTGATGCACTACCTCAATGTAGACCCAAATCCGGAGTATATAAATTCTCTTCCCAATGTAATTTATTATACAATGGGTGATGTAAACGATAGCACAGCAGGAGGAAACGAATGGAGAACGGCCGATGACTGGCCAATACCCGCTGCGAATATGAGGATGTATCTGCATCCCGAAAAACGTTTATCCTTTGATTGTCCAGTTTCTACAGATGCTTTCAGTCAGTACAGATATGATCCTTCCGATCCAACCCCGACAATTGGTGGCAATAATCTGGCTATTGAGAATGGTCCCAGAGATCAGAGCCCCATAGAGGGCAGAAAGGATGTACTGGTTTTCTCTACAGATATCCTGTCATCACCAATGGAGATAACAGGCCGGGTAAAAGCACATATTTTTACCTCAATTGATGCCATAGATACTGATATAATGATTAGAATAACAGACGTATATCCTGATGGAAAATCCATATTGATTATGGACGGGGCTCAGAGACTGGCTGCATTAAAAGGTAGGGACAAACTGGAATTTGTAAACAAGAATGAAATTGTGGAGGCAGTTATTGACCTCTGGTCAACCTCAATAATAATAAATAAAGGACACAGGCTTAGAGTAATTATATCATCTTCAAACTATCCCAGATTTGAAAAAAACCTAAACGATGGAACAAGTTACGGTCAGAATGGGGTTGCAACACCAGTAAATGTTAAGATTTACCACAACAAGAATTATATGTCTTATATTGAACTCCCCGATCCCACCAAAAAGGAGTCAGATGTTCATTATTGTAATACAGTAGTGGATGCAGGCTATGATATAACACCTTCAGATATCTCAGATACAACGGTTGTTGATATTAAAACAGATGAAGGATTAACGGATGAAGGATTGGTTGATATTTCTTTTTCTGATAGTTTATCAGGTGATACCAATCTGCCTGAGGATACAGTTTTAATGGATACTCTACCATTTGATACAATCGATAAAGATGTACAGATTGAGTTAGATGGCGGACAGAGTACTACATCAACGGGCTCGTCTGGATGTTCCTGCAATCTTCTGGGATTTTAACAAAGAATCTCTCTATTTAACAGATCTTCAAGTAATTATTCACCCGTTCGAGAGAGTAGTCCTTTTTTTCTTACACTATTAAAGAGGTAAAAGAAAAACACAAATGCAAATAATAAATAAATAATATTGAGCCCTAATGCAATAATCAGACCCTGTAAATCAAATTCATTTTCTAATATTATTGATCTCATACCTTCAAACACATAAGAGGCGGGAATAATTTTTGCAATATACTGTAACCAGTGAGGAAGCACAGAGATGGGGTAAAATACAGCCGATACAGGTTGAAAAAGAAATGCTATACCCCATGCGAGTACCTCTGCCTGCTGGCCAAATCTTAATATAAGTGCAGTCGTAACTATTCCGATAGCCCAGCCCATTATTATAAGGTTTATTACAAATGGCATAAGTGAAATTCCAATTAAAAATAGATTAAACGAGTAAAAAAGATAAGCCAGAAGAGATGAGACAAGAAAAACTACAACAACCTTAAACAGCGAGACAAACATAAGTGAGATAAGATACTCCCCCACACTCAAGGGGCTCACAAATAGATTCAAAAAGTTTCTGCTCCACACCTCTTCAAGGAATGATACGGATATACCCTGTTGAGATCTAAAGAGAATATCCCAGAGAATCAACGCCCCCAGAAAAGTTGCAACAAAGTTAATAGCCTTCCCGCCGGCATTCAGATCTGCGAGGTAGAGACTCACAAAACCCCAGATCAAAAGATCCAGAAGTGGCCAGTAGAAGACCTCCATCATTCGCACAAAACTGTGCCTGTAGAGATAAATATGCCTTAAAAAGAGTGCATATATCCTATGCATCATTATCAACCTCTCCCCGCACGAGCTTTAAGAAGAGTTCCTCAAGGTTATTGGTTCTGAAGTGCGATATTACTTCGTCGGGCGTACCAGATATTACAATTTTGCCTTTATTAATAAAGATAATCCTATCTGAGATCTTTTGCATCTCTGCCATATTGTGAGATGTATAGATGATGGAGATAGTTTTATTTTTGATGGTGTTTTTGAAAAAGTCTCTTACTCTATCAGCCACATCAGGGTCAAGATTGGCTGTAGGTTCATCCAGAAGTAGAATCTCTGGATCATTTACCAGTGCCTTTGCAAGATTGAGTCTTGTGTGTTGTCCGGTGGATAATGTCCTGATAGTCCTTTTATAGATCTGTGAGAGTTCAAACTGCTCTACGAGCTCCTCAATCTTTGCCTTCCTGTTTTTTACTCCGTAAAGTCTTGCAAAGAATGTCAATACCTCTTCCACTGTGAGCGAATATGGGAGCGATGTGCTGGAAGAGGAGAAGTTCATCCTGTTTAATATATCTCTCAGATCCCTGTCCGAATTGATATCTCTGCCCAGTATATTTATTTTTCCAGATGTCGGTTTGATAAGTCCTAAAATGATATAGAGTGTGGTCGTCTTTCCAGCCCCGTTTGGTCCTAAAAAGCCTAAAATCTCAGATTCTTTTAGATCAAATGTGATGCTATTTAAGACATTAGTATTGCCAAACTTTTTGGTAATATCTGTTAAAGATAGTTTTATTGACTCATTCATTAATAATCTGTATATTTTTCACAATTAAAGTACATAAAATAGAATACAGAAGAAATGTGAGATTGTTCCCATCATAACAAATATATGCCATATAGCATGATTATAGGGAAGGTTGTCCCATATATAGAAAATTATTCCACCAGTATAAAATATTCCTCCCATAAGAAGCCACATCAACCCCGCAAATGGCATATTCGTTATCATGGGCTTAACAGCTATTATGACCAGCCATCCCATAATTACATATATAACCAGAGCCACCCACTTTAGTTTATTTATCAGAAATACTGTTACAACAATACCTGCCACTGCAAAAGCCCATATCAGTCCAAAAAGTGTCCAGCCCCATGCACCCTGAAGAGTTACCATTGTAAAAGGCGTATATGTCCCTGCAATCAGAAGGAATATTGCACAGTGGTCAAATACTCTAAAGAATGACTTTACCTTTTTGTTTGTAAAACTATGGTAAAATGTAGAGCCAAGATAGAGAAGAACCATTGTGGAACCGTAAATACTAAAGCTCACGACACGGTATGCATCTCCATATATAGCCGCAAGTGTTACCAGAACTGAAAGTCCTGCAACAGACAATAGTGCTCCAATACCGTGTGTAATCGAATTTGCTATCTCCTCTCCCAGTGTATATTTACCCTCATAATCAATAGCCATTAGATTATCACCTCAAAAAAGCTCGAAAGTTTTTATAATTTCTTACCCTTAAAATTGCAAGTATATAATGATTATATTTGTTTTTTTGGGCAAAATAGTCTATCAATAGAGATTGCCGGGGGTAAAAGCCTGTTATGAAATACATAGTTGTATCCGATCTTCATCTATCCACCGAGGAGTATCTGGACGACTTTTATTCAGATGAAGAGTTTTCTCAGATGCTTCAGATTATGTCAAAAGATGAGCCTTTGACTTTAATCTTCAACGGAGATACGATAGATTTTTTGCAATCTATTCCAGACGAACAGGGAGTGAGTAAGTCTGATATTTACTGCAATTCAGAATCAGCACGAAAGATAGTGGGTCGTGTATATAAAAGACATCAGAAGTTCTTCTCAGCTCTTTCAGAATTGTTGAAAAAGGAAGAAAACAGGGTAATTTTCTTAAAAGGTAATCATGATGCAGAACTGGCATTTGAGTCAGTAAAAGATTATATAGTTGAGATAATAGGCATAGAGTATAAAGAGCGAATTTTATTCCCTGAATACGGCTATTATATCAAAGAGAAGGGTGTTTATATAGAACACGGCAATCAGTATGATAGACTCAATTCATTTACATACTTTCAGTGCCCTTTTTCGGTTATCAAGAAGACAAAGATTGAATTACCTTTTGGTTCAATACTTGTAAGAACTCTCTGGAATAGGCTTGAAAAGTCCTTTCCATTTATCGACAAGATAAGACCGATGACCTCCTCAATAAGTCTGGCTATTGCACAGAGACCGCTCTACTGGGCATTCAGATTTGACTATTTTATGGATATGTTTTTTTATATGATGATAAGGGATTTTTCTCCCCGCAATATATTTAAGAGGTCAATAAATGAGGAGCGTCTATTTCAACCCGAGAAAATATCTTATCACCAGACAAGGCTTCTTCAGTTTGGAGGTATTACGCTCATCACACTCTTTCTGATGCTCGCATTCTTTTTTGTAAAGGGACTCTTCTTTCTGGATGTCTCAAAGAAGGCAAGTATAGAAAATGCCATAAATTTTACTGTTAATTCTCTCCTGCATTTCCTGACATATATCGGCATTGGAGTCGGATTTTATGCCGCAGGTAAGATAATAGACAGGCTGCTCTTAAGGAAGGAACAGATTCAGTATCTTTCCAATGTAGTATTCAGACTTCTTATTGGGCTCTCTTCTGGTTTTATAGTATATGCATTTATAGAATCATTCTGGATACCCATCTTGCTGATTGTTCTGGTCTTTCTCATAATTGATATGCATCGTTCTATAACCAAAGAGATATCAGAGACACAGGAGGACATTGAAAAGCCTTTTCCTGAGGAGATATCTGCAGCGAAGGCATTGTTTAAAATAGAAAATCTCAGATTTGTAATTTTTGGACATACACATCTTCCGAGAGTTCTGATGGTAGATGAATTCAAATATCTTATTAACTCCGGCACATGGATATATAATCTGGATCTCTACTCTCTTGAAAATAGAAATTTTATGCAGACCTTTGTCCTGATTGACGATAAATCGGTTTCTCTGAATGTCTTTTACGGATTAAAGGGATATACCCCTCTCAAGAGCATTATTGATAGGCAGGGGTCCTGAAGTATTCAACTGTCTCTCTAAGACCTTCCTCAAGCATTGTTAGATTGTCTATTTTGAGAATTTCTTTTAATAGACCATTGGATATCACAGACCTTTTCTGCTCTCCAAGTCTGGCAGGTGCATAAATAGGATCATAATTGCAACCTATTATTTTACATAAATGCCCGTAGAGTTTATTTACATCTGTTTCAATCCCGGTTCCTACATTGATACAACCGTTATAATCACTTATTGTGGCTGCAAGATTGGCTCTCACTACATCCTTTACAAACACATAATCACGGGTCTGTTTACCATCCCCATATATTGTACACTTTTCACCCTTTAAGAGTCTGTTTGTAAATATTGCAACAACGCCTGCCTCTCCAAGAGGGTCCTGCCTTGGTCCATAGACATTTGCATATCTCAGAGCGATAAAAGACATCCCGTAAGTTCTGTAAAAGTAATTCAGATATTTTTCGGATGTAAGTTTGCATATTCCGTAAGGGGATTCAGGATTCTGTGGGTGAGACTCATCTGCTGGAAAATATAATTGCTCACCATAGGAGGCACCACCTGATGAGGCAAATATAAACTTCTTGATTTTTATTTCTTTTGCAGGTTGTAACAGGTTCAGAATTCCTAATATATTTACCTCTGCATCAAATTGTGGATTATCAACAGACTTTCTTACATCAATCTGAGCGGCATGGTGATTTATTATTTCGGGGCAAAAATCATCAATCACCTTTTTTAGCGAGTCATAATCCCTCAAATCGACTTTATAAAACTTTGCTTTTTTATTTATATTCTTTTCTTTACCAGTAGAAAGATTATCCAGTACTGCAACCTCATAACCTTTTTCAATATACGCATCTACTATATTGGATCCAATAAAGCCAGCGCCACCCGTTAAGAGAATCTTCATCTCTATTTACCACTAATCTGGCCTGGTAAATTTATTTGTTCTACCAGTTTCTCCTTATTTGCCTCAAGAATCAGATCAATCCCCTGACGAATATATTCTGCAATAGGGACCTTTGTCTTATGATGAAGCTGTTCCAGTTTTCTCTTCTGTTCCTCTGTTATATAAACAGTCGTCGAGATTTTCTTATTTGCCATACTTGAAACTCCTTAGTTATGTTGCCATATATAACATAACTTATAGTGTAAATAATATACATTTTTTTATTATTATCAAGTAAAATTTGAAGATTGGCGCAATAAAGTAAAAGCAGGGGTAAAAGTAACTGGCACTTTTATGTGGGCAGAATTGAGGAAAATGGCAAAATATTTAATAATATCAATACAATAGTTGCATAAATGGCAGCTATCACATCATCAAGTATTACAAATATTGGTCTCTTAATTTCGTTGGCGCGGTTTGCTGGAAATGGCTTCAAAATGTCAAAAAGTCTGAAAAGCAAAAAGCCAGTTATTAAGTTAATAATGTTTATTTTAAA
>JBBISZ010000131.1:0-7586 GCA_037441045.1 Deltaproteobacteria bacterium
AGTTCTGTCTTGTAGCATCATCCTTGGTCTTATGCCACTTTTGGGATGTAATTGTAGCAGCCCACTTAAGGAGAGATTTGCAGATATAAGTGTTATAGATACAAGCGTTATCTCAGATACTGGTGCCGCCTGTTCTGATGGCTCAGAAATGGAATGTTATACCGGTCCAGAAGGTACTGAAGGAATTGGAATATGTAAAGCAGGGAAAAAGAATTGCAAAAATGGAGTATGGGGTGAATGTGTGGGGGAGATACTTCCAGCAGCAGAGACCTGCAACAATGATCTGGACGATAATTGTAATGGATTGGTTGATGAAAACTGCGGATGTAAGTTAAATGAAATCCGTAAATGCTACACAGGCCCTGAGAACACTATTAATAATGGTATTTGCAGAGAAGGTACTAGCAGGTGTATTTCACAGGAGGGAGGACCAAATATATGGGAGAGTTGTACAGGGGAGACAAAGCCATCCTCTGAAATCTGCGATGGCTTTGACAATAATTGTGATGGAAATATCGATGAGGGTTGCGGATGCAATAGCGGAGAGACACAGGAGTGTTTCAGTGGACCAAATACTGTTGTTTTTGGAGGAGATAGTAGATGCAAAAAGGGTACACAGAATTGTATAAATAATGAGATGTGGGGAGACTGTGAAGGTGAGATATTGCCAGAAAGTGAGGTGTGCAACGGCATTGATGATGATTGTGATGGAGTGATTGATAATAGACCAGATAAAGGATGGGGGAGCTGTACTGTAGAGGGAAATGGAAATTGTAAATTCGGTAACCTGGAATGTGAGGATGGAAGGCAGATATGTAAGCCAATACAGCCACAAAAAGAGATATGCAATAATCTTGATGATGATTGTAATGGCAAAATAGATGATGGGATATGCTGTCTTCCACCAAATTCAGTCTGTACCCCTGAATGCGATTGTCTGGATGGAAATATCTGTATAGAGTTTCCAGATGGCGTTTCAAGATGTGCCAGACCCAATTCATGCACAGATGATAATGTGTGCGAAAAAGGACAGAAATGTATGGCATATCCATCGGGAGGAAATTATTGTACAGATTATCCAGATGTTGAAGTATACGGGTGTGGGCATGAGTGGTGGTATGCAGCAGGCTATATCTGTACCGATGACCCATCCAGAATCGTTGCTGTCCACACAGATGGAGCGAGCCCACAGTGTGGTTGGGGTGAATCCTGTGATTGTAAATCACTGTCACCTTCTGGTAGAGATTGCAATTGCAGCGTATCCCTTAGTCAGCCATACAAAATTATTCATAATGGGATTGAGGTAGCAATCAATGATTTTTCATCCGTTGGTTATCTTATGAAAGGCAGAGGCTTGAGCTATTGCATGCTCTTATGGGGATTTCACAAGGCAACTCTTGATAGACAGAAGGGAACTGTACATTTTACAACGAGTTCTGTTCAGGAGTTCAAATATAAAAAGATAGATATAAAATCTGACCTATATTTCAACCAGTATTTATTTGAAGATCCATTGCCACCAGCTCCTCCAGAAGGCATATTATATATTACATGGGATGATATTTCTGTTAAAGGAATTAGAAATAAGCCAATAGCTTATGACTATTATGGATTATGCGATCCTCCAACAAACAACGACTGCGGAAATTCAATTCCGACCTATAAATCAGGTAGTGTAACCTATGAGGAGCTTCTTAAAAATGTGTATATAAACGAGGTTTTTGGAGAATGTAAAAAAGGTAATTTTGGAAATAAATATGGATTTGTCCTGCCGTATAGTATGGAATATTATGTGAACAACGGTTATTCCACAGGGCTTCTCCTTGCCACCGAACTCGCCTGCATGGGACAGGACGGCAAGATTTATACCTTTGATAAATTGGTTGCCAGGGATATAACATATACCTATTAATTTTTCATAGGGAAAGAAATGAAAATGAACTATATAATCGCATCAATCGCTATATTGCTTGTCTTACCCGCTCATCTGTACGCATCTACCAGCGAAGAGATAGATATGAAGATTAAAGCACTATCTGAACTCTATGAGAATATGGACTTAACTCCCTGCAAGAATCTAATAAGAGATCTACTTAATGAAAATCTAAGCAATGATCAAAAGTTGGAGGTTTTAAAATATAAGGCAGTTATAGAGCTACTTGAAGAGAGAGAGTATGATGCAAAGCAGACAATCAGGCAGATCTATCTTATCAATCCCGATTTCATTCTTGACAACAACTATCCTCCAAAATTTTCTGTTATATTTGACAGTGTAAAACACGATATCGTAAAAGACAGAGAAGAAGAGAAAGGGAAGAATATTACAGCAATTAATGTAGATCCACAGGATGAAATCCCATCTGATTCTCCTATAACTACCACCGCTGTAAATGAGAAGAAAAATAAAGGCAGAAAGATCAGTTATCCTGCACTTGGTCTATTTTCATCAGGAACTATTGCATTAACTACAGGAATAATTCTTAGAATAATAGCACACACTGAGGCAGAAGATTATAAAAATACTATAAAGAATGCAGATGTAGATGAGGCTGGATATAAGTATACTATTCTTCCAGAGGATGTAGAAAACAAACAAAACGATCTAAACAGAAAGGTACTTATAAGCTATATTCTCATAGGAAGTGGAACTGCACTAATTTCTGGAGGGATCTTATCATATTTGATTTATGATAAAGATAAAGAAAATAATACAGCACTGTATTTAGATAGGGATAGAGTTTCATTTTTTTTCAAAACGGACTTTTGATACAGGAGTAGTTTTATGAAAAGGTACTTATTATTAAGCCTTTTTATAATGACATCAATTTTTTGGGGATGTACCGAAGATATCAAAGGTAATTATAAATTTAGATGCAACACAAATTCTGATTGCCCGGATGGATTTCTCTGTAATAATGCAACTGGCAGGTGCACCAGAATATCCGAAGATGGCTCAACATTTCAAGATGAGTTAATTTACTTAGATATCACTATTAATGATATAGAAGATGGTCAGATTATTGATGATACAAATGAATCTGATGTATCATCTTATGATGATGGTACAATGGATATTGAGGAGATTATCGACAATATATCAGACATATCTACAGACACCGGAACCTGCCAGAATAATACTGGTTGCGGGAACAATGCTACATGTAATGGAGGGGTATGTGAATGCATAGAAGGATATGGAAATTGTAATGGGAAATGGGAGGATGGCTGTGAGGCTTATTTTAAAAACGATATTAACCATTGTGGAAATTGTATAACGAGTTGTGGTGGAAACACCCTTTGTGACAATGGAAGTTGCTTATGTAAACCCGGATTTTTCAACTGTAACAGCATCTGGTCTGATGGATGTGAAAGCAATATAAAATGTGAATGCGGAACAGGTTGTGGAGAGAATGCTATATGTGGCTCAAATGGATGTGAATGCAATACTGGATATGAGAACTGTAATGGACTCTGGTCTGATGGATGTGAGGTAAATAAAAATACAGATAAATACAATTGCGGCTACTGTAATTACAAATGTGGCAATAATGCACTTTGTAATAATGGAACATGTGAATGCGAACCAGGTGGATTTGCAAATTGCAATTCTGATTGGGGAGATGGATGTGAAACTAATCTAAATTCAGATATATTAAATTGTGGGACATGTGGGAAAGCCTGTCCTCTTAATTCAAACTGCAACAATAAAAGTTGTATTTGTAATGATATCCGTCCACTCTGCGGAAATTCCTGCTGCTCTTTAAATGAAGAATGCTGTGATAATACATGTTATCCAAAATGGTGGAAATACATAGAGAATGGATTATCCAATACTACACTCTCTAAATCTTCTACCATATCAGATAACGGGGAATTCATATATATGGGAGGCCAGAAGAATAATATGGATTATGTATTAAAAATTAATAAATGTGGGCAGAAAATTGCAGAATTCAATCAGAAGTTGGGCAATAGAACAGACAGTGGTGTTGATGTGCTCTCTTTTGTATCTCCCGATACGATATATCTCGGTGGACAAACAAATAATATTTCTGAGGATACAGATGTATATACAGCAACATTGAGAGATAATGGAAAAACCTTATCCCTTATGCAAGTTGGTAATATAAATAATCAAACCTCAAACAATGAAGATTTTTCATCTTCAATCTACAATACCTCTTCAGGCTATCCTATCTATTATGGAACATACAACTGGAATAATGGAGGATCAATTGATATGTTGATATGTGGAAATTCTTTAAACACCATAAAGTCTCCTATATATAATTATCTCAATTTTACAGGAATAACTGGAAGAGGCATATTCTTTGATAATCTTACAAATAGTTATCTTTTATGTGGAGGAGCAGGTAAAGGTTTTATTGCTTTTGTATCTGACTCATGCTGTTATAACAGTTGTAATGTGTCAAAAATATTCAATATAAGTGAGTCAAGTTTTGGAACAGAATTTAGATCGGTTGTAAGAGAAGGAAGCTCGCAAAATCTTCTTGCCTCAGGATTCGCTTTACTGGATTCAAACTGGCAGACATCACAAGCGATCATTTTACGTATTGATAGTAATACCGGCAATATAATAAATAGGTATTATCATTCTCAAAGTGGTAAATTCGATGGTTTCACAACCCTGAAATATGACCCACAACACCATTATATATTTGGATGTGGAGTAGAAGGATTTTCATTTGCAGATCCCGACAACACAGGAGATGGATTCTGTGTTGTACTTGATGATCAGACATTTTCTAAAATAACTGATTTGAAAAACATCACATCAAATCTGGACCTTTTTAATAATATTCTATTGAGTAATGACTATATATACTTTACTGGATTTGAGAAGGTAATTCAAAGCAAAAAATCCGCAACCGCTGTGATTATAAAGTGTGATTATTATGGAAGTTGTGGGAAGTAATTAGTATAGGTTTGAAAGAACAACTTAAATCATTTTATTGACACTTACAAAATTATATATTACTTGAAAAACCTGTATTATGAGCGAAATTGGAAGTTTATCAATCTTTATATCTATTGTCGGGCTATTCGTCCTTGGGATGTGGTTGTTTACATTCCTGTTTGGACCAAAAAAAGGAACCACAATAAAATCCCTGCCGTTTGAATGCGGAATGGAACCCATAGGACCCAATAAAACAAGGGTCTCCGTGCAATATTATATCTATGCCATTCTACTTATTATATTTGATATTGAGGTAGTTTTTCTTGTGCCGCTTGCAGTAATATTCAGAGAAAACATAGTTCTTTCCTATGCAGTTATAGCCATCTTCTTACTCACAGCACTGATCGGATATATATTTGTTTATAAAAGGGGCGGACTTTCCATTGAGGAGTAAAAATGGGTGAGGAAGAACTCTTAAAAGAATCTATAATAACATCAAGACTTGATGAATCTATCAACTTCTTTGATAAAATTCTCAACTGGTCAAGAAAATACTCCCTCTTTCAATATCCATTTGCAACCGCCTGCTGTGCTATGGAGTATATGACGACCTCCGGACCAAGATATGATATAGCAAGGTTTGGTGCAGAGGTTCCCAGATTTACTCCAAGACAGAGTGACCTTCTCTGGGTGGTAGGCACTATAAGCCACAAACTCGCCCCGGTGCTTTTAAGGGTGTATGAACAGATGTGTGAACCAAAATGGGTAATCTCATTTGGAGTATGTGCTTCATCGGGTGGATTTTATAATAATTATGCCACTGTTCAGGGAATAGATTCAATAATTCCTGTGGATGTATATATTCCCGGCTGTCCTCCAAGACCCGAACAGATTCTGGATGCGCTACTATTGCTGCAGAAGAAGATTGATAGCCAGAAGGCTCTCTGGCGACTCTCAAAGAGGGATTCAAAAGATGAATGAATCACTTATCAAGAAAATAAATGAAAAATTTGAGACTGATATCATCTCTCATCTGATAGATAAAGATATGCCTGTATTTGTAATTAAGAAAGACTCCATTCTGCGATTTGTTCAGTTCTTAAAAGAGGATGAAGAGATTCAGATAGATCAGGTCACCGATATTACTGCAGTTGACTGGTATAATAAGAGAGAGGCAAGATTTGATGTTGTTTATCACTTTTATTCTTACAAAAAAAACCACAGATTGAGAGTAAGAGTAGAGCTTAATGAGGATGATGCAAAGATCGCAAGTATAAGTGGAATATTTAAAGGGGCAGACTGGTTTGAGAGGGAGTGCTGGGATATGTACGGTATTATTTTTCTGAACCACCCTGATCTGAGAAGGATCCTGCTATATCCGGAGTTTGTAGGACATCCACTCAGAAAAGATTATCCTATTGATAAAAGACAGCCGCTCGTAAAACTCAGAAAGCCGGAGGCAAGACGTGAGCGACCATAATGAGAGGGTGCAGGAAATAACCATAAATATGGGTCCATCTCACCCTGCAATGCACGGGACAATCAGATTACTTGTAACACTTGCAGGAGAGAAGGTTTTAAAGTGTGATACACAGATCGGTTATCTACACAGGGCGTTTGAAAAGATGTGCGAGGCAAATGTCTGGCAGGCAATATTCCCCTATACAGATAGACTCAACTATGTTAGCCCTCTTATGAACAATGTCGGATTTGCACAGGCAGTTGAAAAACTCATCGGTATTGAGATTCCTGAACGCACAAAATATATAAGGGTACTTTTATGTGAACTCTCAAGGATTGCAGATCATCTGACCTGTATAGCAGCTCAGTCTATGGAGCTCGGTGCATTCTCTGTCTTTCTATATTGTATGAAAGGGAGAGACTACATATGGGACAGGATAGAGGAGCTGACCGGAGCGAGGGTTACACCTGCTTATGTAAGGATTGGTGGTCTTGCAAGAGATCTACCCGATGGATATCTTAAGCGGGTTGATCAGATCCTTCCTCTGGTTGAAAGGGTAATCTCAGATATAGACAATCTTCTTACGGAAAATCCAATATTTATTGAAAGGACCAGAGGGACCGGGAAGATTTCACAGGAGGATGCAATTGAATTGGGATTTACAGGACCATGTCTGAGATCTACTGGTATAAAACATGACCTGAGAAAAAGACAACCATATCTTGTTTACGATCGACTTGATTTTGAAATCCCTGTTGGCGAACAGGGCGACAACTATGATAGATATATTGTTAGGATGCAGGAGATGCGCGAATCTATCAAGATAATAAGACAGGTAATAAAGAGTATGCCAGAAGGAAAGATAAATTTTGACAACACAATGTTCATCCTCCCACCAAAAAATGAGGTCTATAATACAATAGAAGGTGTTGTAAACCATTTCAAACTTATTATTGACGGTATTCAGGTACCTCGTGGAGAGATCTATGATGCAACAGAGGCTGCCAACGGCGAGCTGGGATTTTATCTGGTATCTGACGGGGGTGGCAAACCTGTAAAGTGCAGGGTAAGATCCCCTTCCTTCGCTCTGATGCAGGGATTAAGCAAGATTGTAGAAGGAGGACTGCTTGCTGATATCATTCCAACATTCGGTTCTATTAATATGATAGGCGGGGAGTGCGACAGGTAAAATGAAAGAGGTTCATC
>JBBISZ010000132.1:0-7561 GCA_037441045.1 Deltaproteobacteria bacterium
TTATCGTGAATTATCTGATCCTCGCACTCTTCCCATACGCCCTTGCCTTTACCATCGTCAATGCATCTCTGAAAGCCTGATTTGCAGATGCCTACATTCATTGTCTCGGGTGAACCACCATAGCATTCTCTAACGGAGCCTATAGTACATGGACAGCCCTCATCAATCTCGCCGTTGCAGTTGTCATCGGCATTATTGCCACAGATTTCAGAAGATTTTGGCAGAACCTCCTGTTCACATCCACCCCATTCGCCTTCAATGCAGTATTGTTTGCCAGATTTACAAATACCTATATTTTTTGTCTTTGCCGGTCCTGAGTAGCATTCTCTCATATCTCCGTGTTTGCAGGATTGGGTTGAACCATCAGTAGAAGTTGTTCCATCATTATTTATTATAATATCTTTTCCACCTCCATTATTGCTTGAGTCTCCGGTTACTGCTGATGTGCAGCCAGTCAGGATCAAAATATAACCTGCCATAATTATTATTACCAATAGAGCTCTTTTCATTTTTCACCTCCAGTTACAATTTTAATTATACCGTATATCCTGTATAAATGCAACTCTAATAGAAAACATAATCAGTCATCTGAAAAACTTTGTCCTACCTGTATTATTTTATGGCAGGTTTAAATCATAACATAACTAGGTAAGACATAATAGTTGTTGTTTATTTTATGAGAACATCTATATTTACGGAGTCTTATAAATTTTCTTATTCATGCCTGACTACATTATTTGATTGGTATGGACAAATTGTGCGGGGTAAATTATTAAAAGCACAATAATTGAATAGGCGATTGAAAAAATGATGAATTTTTTGCTTGAATTAAGGTTGGCAATCTGATAATTAAAGTGCTAATGTTTTGCTTCGATTGATTAAGGTATTTTATGTTCAATCCACAGTTGGTCTTACATGAAAAGGAATATGAGGCTATAAAGCTGATATGTGATAGACTTTATAAGGAGTCAAATTCAAAAATAGTATTCATTGTTGATAAGAATGGGCAGCTTATAGCGGTCTCTGGTGATGTTTCAAGGATGGATACCACATCTTTAGCATCATTGACGGCTGGAGATGTTGCAGCGACTGGTGGGCTCGCAAAGGTCCTCGGAGAGAAGGAGTTCTCAGTCCTTTTTCACGAGGGAGAGAATGATTCGGTACATATCTCTCTGATTGGCACCAGAATGATTCTTGTTGTAATATTTGATAAGAGAACCAATCAGGGACTTGTAAGGCTCAAGGTAAAGAAATCTACAGAGGAACTAAATAAGATATTTGAATCTATTTTTGCAAAGACAGATAAGGCAAAGGATTCAAATGCTATTGATATAACCGAAGGGGATATTGATAAGCTCTTCGGTGATTTTTAACTGATTCAGGTGATTAATATATGTCTTTTATAAATTATTCAGCAAGAGAAATAAATTGTAAAATTGTCTATTATGGACCGGGGCTTTGTGGTAAGACTACAAATTTACAGTATATTTATGCCAAAACCAATCCGGCAGCAAAAGGGAAGCTTATATCCCTTGCCACTGAGACAGAGAGGACTCTATTCTTTGATTTTCTACCGCTTTCACTGGGAGAGATAAAAGGTTTCAAGACCCGATTCCATTTATATACTGTCCCCGGACAGGTATTTTATGATGCCAGCCGTAAGCTTATTCTCAAGGGCGCCGATGGTGTCGTATTTGTAGCAGATTCTCAGATTGAGCGAATGGAGGCAAATCTTGAATCACTGGACAACCTCAAGACCAACTTAAGAGAACATGGATTTGACCTCGATAGAATGCCATTTGTGATTCAGTACAACAAGAGAGATCTCCCGAATGTTATGCCTGTTGCAGAGCTTAGAAAGGCTTTAAATTATAGAAATGTCCCGGATTTTGAGGCAGTGGCATCAAAAGGCATTGGAGTCTTTGAGACCTTAAAGGCGATTGCGAAGCTTGTCCTTCTTGAATTAAAGTCAAGATAATTTTCTAATCAGAAAATACGAAGAGTCTGTAGGGCTTATTTGTTTTTTTAGTTATGAGCACAGATGTCCTGAACAATCTAAATTTTAAACATTTAAAATCATACTTATTAAATGTGAGTTTTGGTAGGATAAATACACACATCAAAATCAGGTTTGGCTACGTTTTGTTGCTTTAATGCAACTCTGAACAATTTAAATTTGGTTTCCAGATATTGTTATTATTTGACATATTATATTATCTAACCTATAAGATTTCACCGATGGTTTGCTGTTTACCATTCAATCCTTATCAATATTCATTAGTGGGGTGGGTATTTTTTGCTGGAGGCTTATATGGAGGATAAGAGTATCACAATTCCTGAAGAAATAAAAAAATTGATTGCAAGAGTAGAATCGGGCAGATCAAAGATTCAAACTAATATCAATGGAGATCTTATCTCGGCATTTCTTAAATTGAGAGAGAGCAGTGTCTCTTCTTATGTAAAGGAGAGTATAGAAAAGATCCTGATCTCTCAACTCCTTAATCTTTCAAAACCAGAATTTTCAGAGATGGCGATAGAATTACTTGCGGCAGGTGAAAAGGAGAGCCTGAAGCATATCGACCCTGAGGAAATTACAATTGCGATAATACCAGGGAATACATCTACTAAGGTTGCTGCATATAAGGGCACAAAATTGATAGCAAGAGAGGATATCCCTCTATCTGTGCAACAGAATGTAGATCTGGATTTCAGGGTAAATCAGATAAGGACGTGGTTGATGAATATGAGAATACCGGCAGATAAAATAGCGGGGATATCAGTAAAAGGTGGGTATTTAGAACCAGCATCGGGTGGAACTTTCATTGTAGATGAAGAAATGGCAAAGGATATTAGCAACTCACTCTTTGAACATGCATCCAATCTGGGAGTGCCTATAGGCTTAAAATTGAGAGAGAGACTAAAAAGGGAGAATATACTGCTGACGACAACAGATCCTATTTCCACGGATGAGCTCCTTGATTCAAGCAGGCTTCTGGGTGTCTCTGGATATTTTAAAAGAGGCTCAGGTGCGCATTATATAAATCACAGAAGTATAGCAAAAATTCTCTGTGCGTTGACTGAAAGGGATTATTTACAATCGGATCTGATAAGTTCACATACGGGGGGTGGCATTTCAACGGCTTACCATAAAAATGGTAAAATGGTGGATGTTATGAATTCTTTCTCTGATATGCCGGGTTCAAATCGGGCAGGAAATATTCCACTTGAGATTGTTCTAAATGAGATAAAGTCAGGCAGAATATCAATTGAGGAACTGAAGAGGCTTACATATACTGAGGGTGGACTTTTGAGTCTCGCAGGTACCAACGACTTCAAGACTGTACTCAATTTTAGAAGTATGGGTTCCAATCAGGTTCAGAGGGATAAGATAAATCTCATACTTGATTTTTATATAGCATCGATTGCAAAATCTATTATGTCACTATCTGTATATTCTAAAGATGCATTTGTTATAGGTATATCAGGTGGGCTTGTGAGGTCAGAGGAGATAAGAGAGAGACTGAAGGATTATATCAGACTACCTGTGCCATTTGTGCCATTCGATGATTCATTTGATATTGAATTGTTGATATGTGAAAATATTCTTTCACGAATCAGACCTGAAAGGCTCAGAGACTACTCCAAGGAGAAGGTCATATTTCAACACAGACTGAACAATCTCAAAAAGACGCTCAATACAAAATTGTTTGATATGCCTGTGTTGAGGGTCAAACCTCAGATGCCAGCAAGATGCATAAACGATATAATATTTATGGCACGGGAGAGGGTTTCAAAATTCGGATGCCCCAGAATAGGGATTGTGGGTGGCAACAATGAAGAGGCTATTGAAGCGGCAAATATTGCAAACTCTGAAGGTAGATTCAGGATAGCAAAATTTCTACTCATTGGTCCTTTTGCTGAAATATCTCAGATAGCATGGGATTATGATATTTACATTGACAATGACAATTTTACTATTGTTGATGCCGAAGACCCTGTTCTTAAGGCGATGTCTCTATATAAAAATGGTGTTGCAAATATGCTTATGAAAGGCTCCATTATGACCGAACATATAATGAGGTCGTTTATTGAGACTACCAAATCAATGTTGCCACCTGATGAAAAGGTCTTCCTGTCACATGTGGGTGTTTTTGAAATACCTGCATACCCAAAATTACTCCTCATATCTGATGCTGCCATAAATCCTGCCCCAAACAAGAATGCAAAGAAGAAGATTATTGCAAATACACTCAGTGTGGCAAAAGCCCTCAATATAAGAGTTCCAAAGATTGCAATAATTTCGGCGGTTGAGAAGGTAAATCCCTCTGTGCAGTCCTCTGTGGAGGCACGGGAAATCGCTGAGGAGATGAGTGGTTCATCTGAGTATATAATTGAGGGACCGCTCTCTGTAGATGTGGCGATAAATCCGAGGATAGCTCAGGAAAAGAAATATTCAGGAAGGATTCAGGGGGATGCCGACATTCTGATAATGCCCGATATTGAGGCGGGTAATATAATTTACAAGACACTTACAGTCTCCAGCCATGCCAGAATTGCCGGCGTGGTTGTGGGGGGGAATGTCCCTCTTATTCTAACATCCAGAGGCGATACTTCGCAGAGCAAACTTGCTTCTATTTCACTCGGTATTCTGCTTTATACATTATCAATTATGAAAGGAGAAGAGCAGTGTGGAGAGAAAAGTACTTAAATAAAATTAAAAGCTCCGAACAGATAGCCGGGATGATAGAACCGGGTATGAGGTTGTTTCTCGGTTCGGGAGCGGCAGAACCACGCGCTATTATAAAGGCGATAAATGAGAAGTTGCTTTATACAGAGGATATGGAGATACTGCATATACTTACTCTCGGCCTGACCCCTTATGAGAAGGAGCCCTTTTGTAAGAATGTAAGATATTCGGCTATGTTTATAGGTCCAACTATCAGAGATGCTATTCAACAGGGGAGAGGTGATTATATACCGATATTTCTCTCTGAGATCCCCGACCTTTTTAAGAAGAGGCACATAAAGATAGATATGGCTATCATCTCAGTTTCGCCACCTGATAAGTATGGATTCTGCAGTTATGGGGTAAATGTAGATATTGTAAAGGCGGCTGCAGAAAATGCAAGAATCGTTGTTGCCGAAATGAACAACCAGATGCCTCGCACACTCGGAGATTCGTTTATTCATATATCTCAGATAAACTACATTGTTGAGACGGATATGCCTCTAATTGAACTCAAACACCCAAAACCGAATGATGTAGCTGTAAAGATAGGTAAGAATATTGCTAAACTTGTTGAGGATGGTTCAACATTGCAGATAGGTATAGGGACAATACCCGATGCTGCACTTTATGAACTCAAAGATAAGAACGACCTTGGGGTTCATACAGAGATGTTTTCAGATGGGATAATAGACCTGATAGAAAAAGGAATAATTACTAACCGAAAAAAGACCATTCATAAAGATAAGATTATTGCTTCATTCTGTATGGGCACTAAAAAACTTTATCAGTTTGTGGACAATAATCCACTCATTGAATTTCATCCTATAGAATATACAAACGACCCATTTATTATTGGCCAGAATGATAAAATGGTTTCAATCAATGGAGCAATTCAGATAGATCTTACGGGACAGGTGGTGGCAGACTCTATTGGATACTATTTTTATTCGGGATTTGGTGGACAGGTGGATTTTATAAGAGGGGCTGCACGCTCAAAAGGTGGTAAGCCAATTATTGTTATGCCATCCACTGCAAAGGGTGGAACATTGTCCAGAATTGTTTCCAGACTTGATCCCGGGGCTGGTGTGGTTACATCCAGGGCAGATGTTCATTATGTAATTACCGAGTACGGAATTGCATATCTTCACGGCAAGAATATCAGGGATAGATGCATGCAATTGATTTCAATAGCACATCCTGATTTTAGAGACAAACTCCTTGAAGAGGCAAAGGAGCTTGGCTATGTCCCGAAGGATCAACTACCGCTTACACCTATGGGGAGATACTATCCACAGCAGTATGAAAAGTATGAGAAGTTTGGAGATCTTACAGTCTTTTTCAGACCTATTAAACCAACAGATGAACCGATGGAGAGAGAATTCTTTTATAGACTCTCTGACGAGACCGTATATTTCAGGTTCTTCTCTTATCTCAAGGCTTTACCTCATGAGAAACTTCAGCACCTTGTAAATATAGATTATCAGGATGAGATGGCGATAGTCGCAATCATTGGACCTCCCGAAAATGAGGAGATAATAGGTATTGTAAGATACAACCGTGACTCAAGAGACAACTTTGCAGAGGTTGCCATAGTTGTGAGGGACGATTATCAGAATAGAGGTATTGGAACATATATGCTCAAATATATAACCCAGATTGCAATGGAAAGGGGCATAAGTGGCTTTCAGGCAGAGGTGCTTGCAAGCAATAAAAAGATGTTGCGAGTATTTTATAAGATAGGAATGAAGATAGAGACGAGATTGGAAGAAGATACATACTCATTAAAACTCAAGTTTTAAGATGTCAAATCGAGCCTTGCTGGTTTATTCTGATGCATTTGAGAGATATTCTTATGGACCAAATCATCCTTTTAGACTTGATAGAGGGAGAATGTTTTTGGACTCTGCAAGGAGATTGAATATTTTAGATGATGAACAGTTGATAAAGCCAGAAGAGAGTAGAGAGGATGATATTAAACTCTTTCATACAGATGAGTATGTAGATGTATTGAGACGGGCAAACAGCGGTGAGATTGAGGCTGAGTTTTTAAAGTATGGGATAGGACTGCCTGATAATCCAGTCATAAAAGGTATATATGATGTAGCAAAGTTGCATTTATATATGGTGGATAAGGCTTTTAATATGATAGAATCTTGTGATAGGATATTTATACCTGTTGGGGGGCTCCACCACGCAAAGAGAAATCACGCCTCAGGGTTCTGCTATATAAATGATGTGGGTATTTTAATAGAGAAGCTTTTGCGAGAAGGTGAAAGGGTATTTTATATAGATATAGATGCGCATCATGGAGATGGAGTACAGGACGGTTTTTATAGAGAAAACGGGATTCTCAAGATGTCGTTTCATGAATCTGGTAGAACTCTATTCCCATTCAGTGGGTTTGAGACTGAACTTGGAGAGGGTGAGGGGAAATTTTACAACCTGAATGTGCCACTTGATGCGTATGCAGATGATGAGACATTCCTGTTTCTTTTTAAGAGAATCTTCGTGCCTGTAATAGAGAAGTTTGATCCTGATATCACTATTGCACAGATAGGTGTTGATATGATGAGCTCAGACCCTCTTACACATCTGAGACTTACAAACAATTCCTATGTAGAGGCAGTAAAATTAATTGTTGAGAAATCCAGAAGAGTTATCGCATTTGGAGGCGGAGGATATAATCCTGATAATATTGTAAAAGGCTATACACTGGCGTGGGCTGTAATGAATGATATTGAGACAGATGATTATGCCTCACTTACACTGGGTGGGAATTTTCTGGGGAGTCAGGAGCTCTCAATAGGTAGCCTCAGGGATATGAATCTATAT
>JBBISZ010000133.1:0-7518 GCA_037441045.1 Deltaproteobacteria bacterium
CTGCCTCAATCGCTGAAAGATATGTTCTGTTTTTATAGTCCTTTGCTTCCATTTTCATAATCCTTTTTGCTTGTCCTTTCGCATAACTCCACTTATCTACAATTTCGTATAATATCCCATATCGTTCTTATTATAAAGGTTTACTACTTTTTTCAATATAATTTTCATATTTTTTCATATTTTTTCTTAATTTTAAATATTATCAAAAGGACATGTAATATTAAAAAGTTTGCTATTAGATAAATGAGTATATGTCTCAGTTGTTCTTACACCGCTATGACCCAGAAGTTCTTGAATATATTTTTTATGTCAACTCCATTTTCAAGAAGGTGAGTGGCAAAGCAATATATTAAACTATGAATTGAAACCTTTTTTATCAACAGAATTTTTAAAAATCTTTTGCGCGCTGTGAATAGATAGATGCGTTTTTAAAGACCAGCCTTCAAATAACAAGTATGTCAGTCTATATTTTTAATATATTGCAACAAAATCATCTGTGCTTTCTCTGAAAATATTGTTACTCTATCTTTTCTTCCTCTGGATTGTCTAATTAATATTGTTCCTTTTTCAATATCAAGATCTGCGAATTTAAGTTTTACGACTTCAGAAACTCTTAATCCTGAAGAATATGCAAGGCAAGAATCAATTTATGCTTTAAGTTATTATTTATTTCCGCTTGTGAAAGAATGTGAGGAGTCTTTCAGGTTTTTTGGTCTTTCAACAATTATTGCTTCTTTTTATTGTTTAAAATTTGAAAGATATTCAATATCTGATAGATTAGTATATTGATGGGTAGATGGTTCAGGTTTGAAAAGATTGCATTCTTGCCATTCAGGATTGCTATAATACTTATAGGCATTGTACTGATTCTGTATTTTTTGCTGTTCCTTTTCTTAAAATCTCCTTCTGGTATAGAGTTTGTTAGCAGTAAAATAAAGGGCATTGTAAAAGATGCTACAGGTATAGAAATTGAACTTAAAGCGATAAAACTTGATATCTTCAACGCCGAACTGGTTTTAAATAATTTTGAGCTGATGGGTTCGGAGAAGAAGCCGCTTGCGTCCTTAAAAGGGCTCAGGGCATCTCTGAGTCTGCCGTATCTTATATTCGGGAAGATTGTGATATCTGATTTCAGTCTGTCCGGGATAGATGGAGAGATTGTTGTTCAAAATGGCAAAATCCTGAATCTACCCAGACTGTCCTCAAAGGAAAAGAAGGAGGAGAAGAAGTCGGAGAAGGGTACATCTGTGGATATTACGGTTGAGAGATTCTCCATATCCAGTATGAATGTTAGATTGAAGTATGAGGATCTTATAGAGAGTCAGATAAAGATTCAGGAGATATCCGGTTCTTATATATCAAATTCAGCAGAGCTTTCTCTGGGGAATCTGGATGCGAATGTGGTGGTGAAGGAGAATACTTATAGTTTAAATATGAATCTTAAGGCGGCATATCTGAACAATGCGGTAATAATTAGAAGCCTTGACCTTGTTCTGGACAAGAAAAGGGTTCTCTCACTTGTGGGAGAGATAAAGAATATTGAGGATCCAGTATTTAATCTGGATTTTGTTCTCGATACCAGTCTTGATTATTTAAAGAACTATCCTATTGGAATGAAGAGGGCGGAGGGACAGGTCAATGTCAAGGGAAAATTCAAAGGAAATATAAATGCTCCTATTGTTCGGGCAAATGTTTTGACAAAGGATGTGATAATAGAGGGGTTTAAGATTGGCAGCCTTGAAGGGGAATTGATTTATGACAACGGGGATATACAGGCAAATAACTTAAAAGTGGATAATTATGGAAACAGGCTTGTTGTCAATGCGTCTGGTAGCTTAAAAAATGAAATTAAATTCATAGGAAATGTAAAGATTGAGAGGCTTGAACTGGCAGAACTTTTAAGAAATCTTGGGGTAAATTCAATAGTAATGCTGGATATTAAAGGTTTGATAGACTTTATCTTTAAGATAGATCCATCAAAGGGCGTAGTTGTGGATGCAAAGCCTGTACTGTCTCTTAAAGGTCCTACGATCTTTTCTAATTATTATTTTTCTCCAAAGAGGGGAGAGCCTGTCTTCAACCTGAAGTCTGCAAATCTGAGCGGAGATGTAAGTGTAACAGAGAAAGGGGTGGAACTTAGGAGTGTGGATGTCTTTACGGAAAAATCAAAAGTTCTGGTCAGAGATTCATTTATTGGATTTGCCGGGGATGGATATATGGATCTCAAGGCGACCTCCCAGACTATGGATTTTTCAGATATTACACCGATAGCGGGGTTGGATATTAGAGGTGTATCTTCACTAAATGCGGTGTTAAAAGGTCCATTTCCTTCACTGAGGATTATAGGAGATGTCAATGCTCATGGGTTTTCATTTGAGCACTTCTACGGTGGGACAGTTAAACTCAATGTGGAATTCTTTGATAATAAACTTTCTTTCAGCAATATCTCCGGCAGGGTAAATGATATGGCATACTCAGGGGATGTAGTGCTGAATATGAATGGTGCCCCTGATATGGATGTGAATGCGGTGATAAAGGATGTCTCTCTCAAGAATGTTGTCTCTCTGCTTTCTGAACAAATCAGGATACCGTATGTGGAAAAAGGTAGAATCTCAGCAAGTGTAAGACTATCCGGTCCTGTTGATAAATTAAAGGGGGAAATTTCGGCAAATCTGAGTGATGTTTTATTTTATCAGGAGAAGATAGATAGGGTAGATACTACATTATTGCTTGAAGAAGGGAATCTCACACTTAAGAGTCTGAATGTTGTTCTGTATAATGGAAGAATCTCATCATCAGGCCTTTTGAAAGAAGAGGGGGATATAGATTTTACCATTGATCTATCAAATATAGATCTGGGACTCTCAAAAAATCTCAGGGATCTTCCTGTGAAATTCTCGGGACTTTTCAGTGGTAATGCGAAGATAACTGGTAGAATAAAAAGTCCTGTTGTAGATTTTAAGGGGAGTATCTCTAATTTAAAGACAGGCTCCTACAATCTTGGCGATCTCAATATAATTGCCAGTCTCAAGGAGAATATGTACAGCGTTCATTCAAATCTTACGGATGGCAGAATAATATATGATCTAAATAACGATAGTGAAAGGCCTGAGATATATAATATGAAGGCTGAGATAAATAATGTTGATATAAGCAAATTATTTTATGATGGTGAGATGGTCAGTACTGATGGAGATATAGATGCAAATTTCTCCGGGAATATTAAGACGGGTGATTTTTCAGGGAGCGCCTCCGTAAAGAGACTTCTGGCATCAATATATGATATGAAATTTAAGATTGAAAAACCGTTTGTAATTTCTTTGCTGAGTGGAGGTATTTCGTTTACAGATATACATATTATGGGAGATGAGATAGATCTCAAAATTGATAGTTCACAGTTTAATCCACAAAATCTGAACATATCTGGAAGGGGACTTGTCCCTCTATCACTTATAAAGGGACTTACAAAGGGGACAGTAAGTGCTACCGGTTCATTAAATCTGGACTTTTCGCTGCAGGGCAGCATAGAAGAGCCCAATATAAGCATTAACGGAGCGATACAAAATTCACTTCTGAGACTCTCATTTTTCCCACATCCTTTTGAAAATACCTCTCTGAAATTTTTTATGCAAAAAGATACGATAAATATATCTGAATTAAAAGGTAATCTTGCGGGTGGGAAATTTGATGGTGGAGGTAGTATAATACTTGATGGGTATATCCCCAGTAATTTTGGCATAAAGGTGGATATAAACAGGGCATTTCTCTCCTTCCCAAAAGAACTGCCGTCCATTGTGAGCGGGTATCTGACAATAAATGGTGATATTAATAAACTTTTAATTGGGGGTGAGATAGATGTTGAAAAGGCAACATATAGCAAAAATGTGGATTTTAATACCCTGCTTGTGGAATTGACCAGAAAGAAACCAAAGTTTACATCTTATTCCAGAGAGAATGAATTTGTCTTTTTTGATATTGGGATCAAGGCACCTTCAGGTATTCTGGTAAAGAATAATATAGTTAGTGATTCGGAATTTAAGGCGGATCTGAGGCTAACTGGATCAAATGAGAGAATAGGCATTATGGGGACTGTAAATGCTATAAGGGGGAAGATGATTCTCTCTGGAAATGAATACAGCCTGAAGCGTGGAATCGTCCAGCTTACAGAGAAATACAGGATTTCATATAATCTGGATTTTGTCTTTTCTACAGTCTGTCATGATGTAAATAGCGGGATTGATCACAATATTGAGATGTCAGTTACAGGGAGTGATGAAAACATTAGAATACATTACAAAGATAATACGAGTCCACCTTTTTCAGAGACGGACATAGTAACCTGTCTGGCGCTTGGCACAACAACACAGAAGACAGGACCTCAGGATAAGAATTCACAACAGGAGTCTCTGGGGCTGATTTCAAGTGTCGCAGGAGTTGATCAGAAACTCAAGGATATAATCCCCATACCGATAGAGACATTCAGGATATCTTCAAAATATTCAGATACGCTCAAGATGAATGTCCCGCAGGTTCAGGTATCATGGAAGTTGATGTCTGATCTGAGACTCAACTATTCATCTTCTCTAATTTATACGCAGGATCAGAAGATAGAGCTTGATTACAAATTGAACAGGAAGACATCCATAAGGACTCAGTGGAATTCACAGGCTCAGGTACCGGTAGGCAATCTGGGTGTGGATATAAAGTGGAACTGGGAGTTCTGATTATGCAGAGGGTTTGTTTTTCATCCATACTTATCCTGTTTTTTATACTTGTTCAGTTGTGTGCGTATGCATCACAGGAGGAACTCTATTCAAAGAAAGTCACAGGTATCCGAATAGAAGGTGTGTCTGAAAAGATGCAATCGGACATACAGAAGTTAATCCCTATAAAAAAGGGAGAAAGGGTTACACCTGCAGCGATAAAGAGGTCTATAAAACTCATCTACAAAGTTTATGACATTGATAATGTAGAGGCATTTTTACGCCCGATGACTGGTGGCGTTGAAGTCCTGTTCAGGGTAAGTGCATCTATTTTTATAAGAGATATTAAGATTTTTGGGAATGAGACTGTATCCTCTCTGGACATTATTAAAGCCATAGATTTTAACAGGATGAGTATATATTCAAAGGTGGTGGAGACCGATTATATTGAGAAGATCTCTCAATATCTGTATTCGAGGGGCTTTAGAAAATCAGTAATAAAGACTTATACAGACAAAACAGACATTCCTAATGTGGTAAATCTGTTTGTTATTATTGAGGAGAATGAGAGGGCAACTATCTCAGACGCTGAGGTGATTGTAAAGGATGAGAGGCTCAAAGGTCTTATTGTTCATACGCTCTCCCTATCTGAAGGAAGACCACTGGATCTGATAGATATAAAGAAGAGGAAGGAGAGACTTATTAAGGCGTTGAAACGACAGGGCAGGATATTTGTGCAGATCTCTGACCCTGTGGTCAGGTATGATTCACAGACGAATAAGGCGGAAGTAGCAATCAGAGTGGAGAGTGAGAGAGTTGTTCATACCAGAATTGTTGGCAATGTGACCATGCCATTGAAGATGCTAAAGGGGAAGATACTGGATCTTATAGAATCGCAGGAGAAGGTGGATACGGATGTTATCAAATATGAACTTCTGGAGTTTTATAAGTCGTACGGATATTATTTCGTTAATATCAAAATAAATATTAAAAGGAAGATGGAGTTTGATCAACTATTGGTTGAGATTACTGAGGGACCTCAGGTAAAGATTCAGGATTTTGAGTTTGAGGGCAACAGTAAATTTATGAGTAAGACACTTGTTGAGGTGATTCAGACTTACATTGAGGAGGCATTTTTGCAGGAGTCGATATTTGAGCAGATTAAGTATCAGGAGATGGAGTATGGACTGCTGGCATCTAACCCCAACGCAAAGGTAGCTTATCAGAAGAGACACACTATAGAACAGGATAAGACAAAACTGCTTGTAAATGAATACTTGCGCTCAAATTCGGCTCTTGAAAATTATTACAGGTCTATGGGGTTTGTAAGTGTGCAGATATCCGAACCAGAACTGATCTTCAACAGAGAGAAGAATAAGGTGGTTTTGAGATATAAGATAAATGAAGGTGTGGAGACGACTGTCAGGAAAATATCGTTTGAGAACAATAGGTCACTATCTACATTTATTCTAATGATGAATGCAAGGTCGCTTAGAAATAAGCCACTCAATTATTTTGAGATTGAGAATGCCGCTCTTGGTATAAGGAGGATGTACGAAAATGAGGGGTACTATTTTGTAGATGTTGATTATATGGTGGATTTTTCACCTGACAAAAAGGATGCAAACCTTAAATTTATCATAGAAGAAAATCATCCTGTTTATATAAAAAGGATTATTCCACAGGGAAATTATATTACAAACGATTCTGTTATCCTCTCCAATCTATTTATTAAGGAGAGGGGACTTTTGAGGCAGTCTGATCTAATCTCTTCACAGGCAAGGTTATTGAGACTCTCAGTGTTTCAGGATGCATCTCTATCTGTAATCGAGCCTGATATAATTCAACCTGAGAAGGATGTACTTGTGCAGGTAAGAGAGAATGAGCCGAGGTATGTGGAATATTCGCTCGGTCTTTCCACTGAGGATGGAATAAGAACTGCATTTGTTTTTAATCATCTCAATCTTTTCAGGAGTGCACTTGAATTCAACTCCCGACTTATGCTGAGTTACCAGATATTTATGTATATACCCGGCTATCTTGATGACAGTGTTGCCGGTGCCTATAAGAATCTCCCCCTTACAGAGGCAATGTCAAGACAGATAAAACTTGGACTGAATTACCCAAAGATCTATGGAATACCACTCATGGCATCTACAAGGCTGGATATAATAAATGAAAGAGTAAATCAGAGGGCATACTATATGGATCGTTCAGCGGTCAGCCCCTCTTTTGAAGTTCAGACATTACGGTACCTGTCTTTGTATTTACAGCTTTCACTTGATTATAAATATCTGCAGAGAACACCAGCAGTTATACCTGATTCTTCCCTATCCTACTCAGAACAGCAGGCTTTGAAGACACCTGTCGGGGCAAATGTCCTTGGTTCGGTCAAGCCTACAATAACCTACGATAGGAGAGATGATAAATTCAATCCTCATAGAGGGTACTACATTACCCTTGTCAGCGAGTATGTTCAGAACCTTGGTTCCAAAACGGTCTCTCTATTAAAACTTAATTCGGTAAATACTGTATATATTCCGACAAGCAGGAAGAATACACTGGCTCTTCAGATTGCGGGAGGTAATATCTTTTCACTTGATGTTGCTTCGCAAACCCCATCGGATATGTTCTTCTATCTGGGAGGTAGATCCACAATGAGGGGTATTGCAGAGGGTGCGATGTGGCCCTCTGATATAGCCGACGATTCCAAGATTGAGGATGGGCAGGTAAAACTCTCTCCAGGTGGAAATACATATCTACTTTATAAACTGGAATTTAGATTTCCGATTTACAGAGGATTTGATGGCGGACT
>JBBISZ010000134.1:0-3255 GCA_037441045.1 Deltaproteobacteria bacterium
TAACCTCTCCCTTTTCAAACTTTACTGGATTTTTATCACCAGCCTGATTGATCGGGGCAATAGTATTTGTTGCAAAATTTGAAGCCTCAGAAAGAATCATCTCGAAGTCTTCTCTGCTCTGATCCTTGTAAGCAGGAATGTCCTTATAGATTTTATCCACCTCAAAAAGGTCGAAGAGCGTAAAAAAGATGTCTTTCTTATCAATAGAAAAATTTGACGCCATCGCAAAACCTCCTTGGTTTTGGTTTTGTTAAGTAAAAATACCTTATAATAATTATAGAAGTTAAAAGATTAAGTCAAGCAAATTATGACACAGTGTGTCAAAATGGTGAACCATACATGTAAATTATTTCTGGATATTGAGGCATGGCAGAGTAAAGTGTCAGATTGCAGATAATAATAGCACCACATACCATTTTTCAATTTCTGTAACACAGGTATTTTATTATGAAGATGGGCTTATAAAAGAGCTTTCTGCAATAACAGACAGTGGAAAAGTAGATTGTAAGACCAATTATTGGGGAATATTTCCTGATCCAACTCCGAGATTTTCATTGGGTAGAAGCAATAGTATAGACTTTTAAGGGTTTGTAGGCTCTGATATAAGTGGGACAGGCCCACAATAATAGTCAACAATAAGCCAACGGATAAATTGTTCAGAAAAATCCTGAGTTGACTTTAAAATCAAAATCGCTATTATTGAGAGTCCCTATAAAGGAGGCAATGATGAGTAGCGAAAAGAAAAAGAGTGTTATAGAAGTATTTAGCCCACTTAATCAGAAAAAAATCGGCGAAGTAAAGATTTATTCTCTTGAAGAGGCAAAAGAGGCAATAATCAGGGCAAAAGAGGCTCAGAAATACTGGGGGAGTCTTACCATAACAGAGCGATGTAAGAAACTTATGGATTTTGCAGATGTCCTCTATGAAAATGCAGAAGAGGTCGCAAGACTACTTGCATCTGAAAATGGCAAAACGATTTATGAAGCATATATGTTTGAGATTATTCCTGTATTACATCTCACAGCATATTTTGCCAGAAACGCAGAGCGTATCCTTGCAAAGAAAAAGATTCCTATTTCGGTCTTCAAACAGAGAGCCAGCTATCTACACTACAAACCAAGAGGAACAATGCTTGTAATTTCACCATGGAACTTCCCTCTATCCATTCCTGCAGGAGAGGTAGTTATGGGACTCATTGCTGGAAATGCAGTTATTCTAAAACCAGCCTCACTTACTCCACTTATTGCTTTGAAACTAAGAGAGTTATTTGACAAAGCAGGCTTTAATAAAGATATCTTTCAGGTAATTACAGGACCTGGGGCACTCGCCTCGCAGATGATAGAGACAGGGCTCTTTAACTATGTAAATTTTACTGGTTCTACAAGAGTAGGAAGAGAAGTGGCAGCACTATGCGGTAAGATGTTGATACCATGCTCAATGGAGTTGGGAGGTAAGGATGCCGCCATAGTCTTAAGAGATGCAGATATTGACGCAGCAGCAAGATCAGTAGTCTGGGGGGCTTTTGCAAATTCGGGTCAGATCTGCGCATCAATAGAAAGGGCTTATGTTCACGAGAGTATATTTGATGAATTTGTGCAGAAGGCAGTTGAAATTACAAAAGGATTAAGGCAGGCAAACACGCTTGAAAATGAGAATGCGGATATAGGTGCAATGGTGGATAAAAATCAGATAAAGATTGTTGAACGGCATATTGAAGAGGCAAAGGCAAAGGGTGCTATAATACTCACAGGAGGCAAACATTCCTCAGTTGGTGAGATGTTCTTTGAACCTACAATTATGATAAATGTTGAAGATTCATTTACTGCCTGTTGTGAAGAATCATTTGGACCAATATTACCAATCATGAAATTCAAGACAGAGGACGAGGCAATAGAGAGGGCAAATAACTCCTGCTATGGACTTACAGCAAGTGTTTATACAAGAGATTCAGAGAGAGCAAAAAAGATTGCGGAAAGGCTTGAGGCTGGCACAGTAATGATAAATGATGCACTTATGACACATGCATTCCCCGAGACACCGTGGATGGGAGTAAAGGAGAGCGGAACTGGAAGAGTTCATTCTGATGATGGACTAAGAGACCTTTGCCAGGTATATCATGTTAATTACGACACGATTCCAATGAAAAATATGGTATGGTATCCATATTCGAGAGAAAAACTCAATAGATTCTTTGCCATGGTGGGACTAATTGACAGAAGCGCAGGACTCAACAAAAAGATAAAGACTCTGAAAAATCTAATATCCGGTTCTATCTGAGCATCTTTTTAAAATAGACTATGAATAACCTAAAAAAAATCCTCAAGGAGATATCCAAAATCTCCTTTCTACTTTTTAAGAAAGGCTGGGCAGAGAAGAATGCGGGAAACCTTTCTATTGATATAACTGAAATCTACAATCGTGGGTCATGTCTATCAAAGAAAAAATCTTTCCCAATTGGAACAGAATTCAAATATCTCAAAAACCATTATTTCCTCTTTACAAAATCAGGTAGTAAGTTCAGAGATATAGCAGAGGATCCCCTAAATGGAATTGTTATTATTAAAATAAATTCTCAGGGAAACGGCTACTCCGTAATTGAGGACAGCAATTCAGGAAGACCCACATCGGAAATCCTCTCCCATCTTCTTATTCAAAACTATTTAAGAAAGATAGATGCCCCGGAGCGAGTTATTTTGCACTCACATCCAACAGAGATAATCTCTCTCAGCCATATTAAAAAATTTCAGGCAAGCCAGAAAATCAACAAATTACTTACAAATGCGCACCCGGAGGTATCAATAAATTTACCTGACAAAATAGGATTTATACCATACATCCCTACAGGAACAATGGAACTTGCAGAGGCTACACTCACGGGGATTCAAAAGGGGAGGACTGTTATTATCTGGGAAAGACACGGGGCTCTTGCCATAGCAAGGGATCTCACAACAGCATTTGATCATCTTGATATTGTAAACAAAGCGGCTCTTATAGTTCTACAGTTATTAAGTACAGGTATAACTCCTTCATCACCTGTCTGGAAAAAGTGACATATATCAACTGACATATTTTTCCTTATGGGTATAACATTGTGATGCAGATTTACATAAAAATTAGATGTGTGCTATAATTAATAAAACTAAGGAGGTATATCATGAAAAGTAAGATTATATTATTGATTTTCGGTTCTCTGCTTATCTTTAGCTGTCATATCGTTTACTATGGCCCATATCCCTCTAATGCTGAATATGTATA
>JBBISZ010000134.1:3265-7506 GCA_037441045.1 Deltaproteobacteria bacterium
CGGCTATCATCCCATACCATCCTATGCAGGTGGTGGAATGTGTTATATTCAGGGTAGACATGTTCACAACTATCCACCAGAAAATGAATATACTTACTACTATTACGAAAACACCTATTTTTATATTGGGACTACAGTTAGCTACTTCGGTCCACATCCGATACCAGCCCAGTTTGGTGGAGGAATCTGTATGATCAATGAATACCACACCCACAACTACTATCCTTATGGTTCAGGATATGTATATTATCCTGATGACAATGTCTTTGTATATGTAGATGTGGATATTAATGTAAAGAACAGGCAACCTTACCAACCAAAGAACAGGCATGGAGAATATACCTCAGGCGTACCTTACTCTGATACGAGTGGAAAGCATGAATATACACCGCATTCAGGCAATAGCGGCTCACATGGCAGCAGTTCAGGTTCACATGATTATTCTGGCAGTTCCTCAGGTGGAACATCATCTACATCTGGCTCAGGATATCCTGTAATAGAAAACCCTGGTCGCCCAAACAATACATATACACCCAAGAAATATGAACCCTCAAGTAATCAACCAACAATTAACACACCCTCTCAGACCAACAGAAGATTTGAGCCTGCAA
The DNA here is from genome assembly GCA_037441045.1 of Deltaproteobacteria bacterium. GTDB lineage: Bacteria > Myxococcota > SpSt-1050 > SpSt-1050 > SpSt-1050 > SpSt-1050. Next base: position 3,877 of record JBBISZ010000134.1, read on the forward strand.
ACAACCAGCCTGTGATAAATACCCCTTCTCAGACCAATAAAAAAGTTGAACCTTACAATCCTCAGATTAATACCCCTTCCAGTACCAACAAACTTCCTGATTTTAACAATCAGCCAACAATTAACACACCCTCTCAGACCAACAGAAGATTTGAGCCTGCAAACAACCAGCCTGTGATAAATATCCCTTCTCAGACCAATAAAAAAGTTGAACCTTACAATCCTCAGATTAATACCCCATCGGATACAAACAAAAAACCATCATTTAATGATCGCCCAAATAAATTTGATACTCCATCGCACAACAGATTTACACCGAAGAGCATGGATAAGCAGGACAATCAGAACAATAATAGTAAATTCCCTCAAATAGATACAAAGAAGAAGAAGGGAGCAACGACTGACGACGATGAAGAAGAAAACAAAATAAAGAAGGTATATCGAAAGGATGAAATCAAAATACCAGGGGTAAACAAAAAAGTTCCATCCCCTGACCCTGTTTCCAAATAAGCAATCTTTTAGATTGATTTTGTTAATTGTTTAAGTAATAATAATTACCTCGTTAGAAGAATTAAGGAGGTACTTAATGATTAGAAAATTGTTTGTATTATTATTTATCTTTTCTGTAACAGCTATAATGATCTACTGTGGAGGTTCTGACAACAAAATAGATTTTGGAGACACGGTAGGGCAGGATATTATTACATCGGCTGACGCCGGGGATGATACAGGCCCAGTAAATATTTGCAACACCTGTTCATCTGATCAACTATGTGCCTATGAGAAAGTCTGCGTAACAAAACCTTCCGAAGAATGTAAGGCTAATAAGGACAATAATCTTATTGCAGCAGATTTTAGTTGCATCACCGATTCACCCACCAAACCAGAAGGTCCCGAAAAAGTTAAGATACAAGGTTGTGTTGATGCATTTGGAATTTCCGGAAACACCGTTGAGGCAGAGATAACATTTTATAAAGAAGAGGATATCCTCAATTATGGAAACTGTATAAAAACCAGCGGGACATCGGGATGTAAAATGCCGGATCCAATAGTGCCAAAAGTTATCTCTTTTCAGGATACCACCTGCGACGATTGGGGAGCGTATGAGGTAGATGGAATACCTACAAATACAATGCTCGTTAGACTTGTAAAACTTGCCGATTTTCACGATACCTATCAGTTCAATGTATATTTCCCCGCAGATAAAGCCAGAAATGGAGTAATAACCAGAGACGATTATGATGATGCCAACGCCAATGCAATAAGTAACTCCACATGGAATTTGATTCCAAGAACCATAGGTCTACTTGGTATTACCAAAGGAAATGGAGTAATCGCAGGTAGGATTAGGGATTGTGAGCATTATCCAGTAGCCAACGCTATGGTAGGAACTGATGGCAAACCAAAAATGCTTGTATATTTCAATGGAGAGGAGGGACAGATTGATGATCAGGGAAAACCAAAATCATCAGATCCAGATCCTCAACGCAAAAGCACAAATACAGACGGAATCTATGCTGTGGTTGATATGGCTGTTGGCAACTACAATCTATCTGCACTTGTTCAGAAAGATAATCAGATTCTCAAACTTGGTTATTACACTGTTACAATATTTCCGGACTCAGCAACAATACTCTCATTTAAGGAATCGAGAGCACGATAGAAATAAAAATTCGCTATTTTTTATTATAATAAATCTGTTTTAACTTGGAATTCATTTCAAGGTAATTTTTGTATATCTCTTCCGCTTCATCTTCCCCGGTGGCTATTTTCTGAATGATTCTTTTTACATCTCTTCTGGATGGAATAGGCCTCTGACTCTCATAAGGAAAGAATGCCTTATTCTCATAACTACTGGAGACCATAGGACAAAGACCAAGTAGACCACACTTTATACATACATCTTTAAATGGATTATCCATAAAGTTTTTTAATAAATCATGCATTACAGTAATTCTACTTTTATCTGCAAAATTGGCAAGCACCTGAGAATTTTTTAATATATATTGCAGATCTGTAGAAAGATGCTCCATATCAGGTATTATGCAGAGCGGTATTCTTGTGAAATAAACTGGATAATTTATAATCTCTGCTATTTTCTTAATCTCAGATCTTCTACTTCTCAAATTATCCAGGAGATAAACATTTCTATCTCTAACTACTGTCCTTTGAATTCTCTTAAAGCCAATACATCTCAAAGAATGTTTCAGAGTTTTCTGTATCAGATCTACAATATTCACCAATTTGTTTTCATTTCCTGCAAAGAGCAGAGTCTCTGTTGAAACATTAAATCTTAAACCATTCCTTTTATTAAACTCATCAATTTTCTGAAGGGCATTTAAAAATCTCTCAAAAAATCTCTTATCAGTTCCTGTAAAATATGAAAATGAATCTGCATCCGCATAATGAAAAGATAGAGAAATACCATTTAAACCTGCCTTAACTAATTCTTCCAGAAAACCATCCCTTGCAAAGACCTGTCCATTTGTAAATGCACTAATATATTTAATACCTGCCTCTTTACATAGCCTGACTATCTCACAGATATCTTTTCTCAGGAGAGCCTCTGCTCCCATAAATATCAAGCTTTTTACACCCTTCTTCTTTACAACATCTTCTACAAAAGAAACAATTTTATCAATAGAAAGTTCATCCCATCCTTTTCTATCACCCTCAAAACAGAAGATACACCTTTGATTACACCGCCTTGTTATATTAAGTGCAAGATGATCAAGAGCAACATAATAAAATTCCATATAAAAAGATTATATTGATATCTATTTAAATACAAGATAAAATTTTGCACCGTTATGAAGAGAATCTCAAACTCATTCAATTATCATAAAATAAAGACATTTTACTGCAATACAGATTCATCTCCATGTGAATTTTTATATAGAACATCAGATTTCAATTCAATGAGAACTATTGCTCTAAAAAATGGGAATAGAATCGAAATTTATTATACAGACACAAAAGATTTTTCAGATGAAGAACTATTTATGCTCAAATATGGAAAAGGTCAGATATATATTCAAAAAGATAATATGCCATTTCTTAACAATTTCAGCAAACAACTAATAAAATTGAATATCCATCCTCTTTGTAGAAAGTGCACATATATCTTTAGTTGTCCCTGTATATGGATTAAAGAAAAAAAGAATTTATTTAGAGAGAGTGAAAAAATAGTTCATTCAATCATAAAAGACATGAAAGGGAATGTTCTCGATATCGGATGTGGATCACTAAACTTATATGAAAAGATTATAAAGCAATTACTCAAAGAGAATAAAATTCTATACACAGGCATTGATCCTGATAAAGATGCAATCGATAGAATGAGAGATATCTACAGAGGATATAAAAATGTAGAATTTATAAATTCATCAATTGAGAACTATAAATCCGACAATAAAATGTTTGATTATGTATTATTTTTAAGAAGTATTAATCATATTAAAGATACCAGAGGATTATTTCTAAGACTTAGAAAAAGCATCAAGAAAAATGGCAAAATTATTATAGTAGACAATATCCCTTTTGGCCTTATTAGAGATTCATCAGTCGTCAGGAAAATAAAAGAATATATACAACCCAATAAATTATATGAGCACTATTACAATTATGACTC
>JBBISZ010000135.1:0-7464 GCA_037441045.1 Deltaproteobacteria bacterium
AGTCATCCTTTTTGGAGTAAGGACCACCACGCAGGATATTGAAGGCAGAATACTGGAGAGGAGAGACATCTCGCATATTGATTATGGAGAGATTGTATATGCTTTTGATTCATTTATCCCCTCCTATAATCAGAGGACCCCACCTTTTTCCGCACGAAAGCATCATGGTAAGAAGCTCTATGAATATGCAAGAAGAGAAATGCCTGTCCCTGAGATAATAAGGCGCGTTGAGATTGATTCAATAAGAGTACTTGACTATGCCTTTCCGCTACTTACCGTAGAGGTGGTATGTGGAACCGGCACTTATATAAGACAGCTCGCTGAAGATATCTGTAGTTCACTCGGCACAATAGGAACGCTCTTTTCACTTGAAAGAACCAGGTATGGAAGATTTGATATTGTGTTTAGTTCTTTATTATTTGATATTACTCCCGATAGCGTAGTCTCAGTTGAGGATGTCTTTCAGGATTTTGGAAGATTTAAGGTGAAGAGTGAGTATGAAAAACTGGTTAAAAATGGTGGAAGAGTTCACGATGATATGTATCAGGATGTTGTGAGAATCGACAGTGATTTTTATCTTGGATTTTTGGAGAATATGGTGACAGGCATTTACAAAAAGGAAGGGACTGAGTTTGTTCCGGAGGTCATGCTGGTTTGACTGAATTAAAAGATTTTTTCCTGTCTGTATCCAAGCCGGTTAGATATACAGGTGGAGAGGTAAATCAGATTAAAAAAGATCCAGAAAAGGTATCTTTAAAGTTTGCACTCTGCTTTCCTGATATCTATGAGATAGGGATGAGTCATATAGGTGGAAAGATCCTTTATAAGATGCTAAATGACAATGAGGATATGTTGTGCGAAAGGGTCTTTGCACCATGGATTGATGCAAGGGAATGGCTTATCAAAAACAATGTGAGGCTTTTCTCACTTGAGAACAGGATCCCCCTGTGTAATTTTGACATAGTTGGTTTTTCAATCGAATATGAACTTGCATACTCCACTGTTGTTGAGATGTTGAGATTGGGGGGGATTGAGGTATTATCTGAAAAGAGAGATGAGAATTCGCCGCTAATTATTGCTGGTGGACCTTCTGTGTTTAACCCCGAACCAGTTGCCGGTCTGTTTGACCTTTTTTATATTGGTGATGGGGAGAAAAATCTCTTAAATCTCTTAATGAGGTATAAGGAATTAAAGAGCAGGGGTAAAAAGAAGAGAGAGATCCTTGAAGAATTATCCGATATTGAAGGAGTCTATGTACCCTCTCTTTTTGATATAAAATACAGAGGTCTTTACCTTGAGTCTCTTCCTGCAAAGATTATTAAAAAGGCAACAGCAGCATCCATTGAGTCTCTCCCCTATCCAATCTCACAGATAAATCCGATGATAGAAATTGTACAGGATAGGTTTGTGGTTGAGATTCAGAGGGGGTGTACACACGGTTGTAGATTCTGCTTTGCGGGGTATATCTACAGACCGTTAAGACAGCGCACCATGCAGCGGGTCTATGATCTGGTTACAGAAGGGATACAAAATAGTGGATTTAAGGAGGTTTCATTTCTTTCTCTGAGTGCAGGTGATTATACTGGACTTGATAAAATACTTGGTGCCTTAAATGATAGATTCTATTTTAGGAAATTGAGTCTATCTCTCCCATCCCTCCGTGTGGATACAGCAAATGCAGAATTGATAGGGGAGATTATAAAGGTCAAGAAGACGGGACTCACGATAGCCCCGGAGGCAGGATCCGAGCGAATGAGAAATAAGATTAATAAGAATATCTCTGAGAAAGATATCTTAAGGGCAGTGGAGCTTGCTTTTTCGGGTGGGTGGGAACTGATAAAATTATACTTTATGGTGGGTCTTCCAGATGAGAAAGAGGAGGACATTCAGGGGATTGTAGAGCTCTCTTATAAGATCCTTGAGACGGCAAAGAGGTTTAATAAAAGACCCGATATAAATATCACAATAAGTCCATTTATTCCAAAGCCCCACACACCACTTCAGTGGGACAGACTTGAATCCATGGAGGCACTTTCACAAAAGATCGGATACATCAGAAAGTACCTCTCACATCCTGCATTCAAAATAAAAAAAGGGAATCTTTCTCTATCTAATGTTGAGGCTCTTTTCTCGAGGGGCGATAGGAGGGTGCTGGATATAATTCTCTCGGCAAATAAAAATGGTGCCTATCTTGACGCATGGTCGGATAACTTTGATATTTCTCGTTATACAGACTTTGAACAGGAATTCTTTTCAAGATACTCATTGAGGATAGAAGATTATCTTTCTTCTCGAGATACAGACAGGTTTTTACCGTGGGAATTTATTTCAACTGGTGTAAGTAGGGATTTTCTTGTTCGTGAGAGGGAGAAGTATAGGGATGGAATTACGACTGAGAACTGTCTCGTGGATAAATGTTCGGGTTGTGGTATCTGTGATTTTGATGAGATAAAGAACCAGAAAGATATTTCATCAGGTATAGTTTGTGAAGGCAATGTTAGAAACGATACAGCAGATTCAACCACATATTACAGGGTGAGATACTCCAAAGAAGGAGACATGATCTATTGTTCCCACCTTGACACAATAAATATTTTTAACAGGGCATTAATCATGAGTGGTCTCCCTCTCAATTATAAAGGTGAGTTTAACCCAAGGGTAGAAATATCTTTTGGTCCAGCACTCCCGATAGGCATAATATCCACAACAGAATTTGCAGATTTTTCTCTTAAGAAGGCTTATTCGAGAGACGATATTATAAGGACACTTACACATTTTCTCCCTGAAGGTATAGGTATTCAGGATGTGATGATAAGTTCAAAGAGACTGACAACCATTACAAAGATGATAGTTGCCGCTCGATATGATGTCTCTATAGATAGACCGATAGCCATGGAGGAGATAAATAAGATACTCAATTGTTCAACTCTAAAGGTCCTAAGGAAGAGGCAGGAGAGGGTAAAAGAGGTTGACATAAGGAAATTTATACATGATATTAAATTGTGTGCTGACAGAAGGCTATCTGTATATTTACTTTATAAAGAAGAGGGTACAGCGAGTATTATGGAGGTACTCAGACTCCTTGGAATTAAGAACGAAAAGGAAGTAAGTATCAGAAAGGACAAGGTATATTTTTCACTGGAAGAGATATTGAGAGATGAAGAATCTAATTCTTATTAATAATACAGGTTTTGAGTCCCGAGTCGCAATAATAGAGAACGATCAACTGGTAGAATTGCATATTGAACACAAGTCAGAGATGAAGCTGGTTGGAAATATCTATAAGGGTGAGGTGGTCAGGGTACTGCCGGGGATGCAGGCTGCATTTGTGGATATTGGGCTGGAAAAGGCAGCCTTTTTGTATGTTAGTGATATAGTCCCGGATGGACTGTTGAAGAGAGTGGAAGAGAAGTATTGCTCTGAAAAGGGAGATATGAAAGATGAGGAGTGCGAGGAGGAGAATATCAGCAGGAAATCCAGCATAGAAAAATTGATCAAAGAAAAGGATAAGATTCTTGTCCAGATAGTAAAGGATCCAATCTCCACAAAGGGGGCGAGGGTTACCACGCATATAACTCTACCAGGTAGATTTGTAGTATTTATGCCAACTATTGACCATATCGGTATTTCACATAAGATTACTGATCAGAAGGAGCGTGAAAGACTCAAAAAGATCCTTACAAAGTACAGACCACCAAATACAGGTTTTATTGCAAGAACAAATACTGAAGATGAGAAGGATTCAAATATTATCGCGGATATGGAGCTCCTGGTTGAACTCTGGAACAACATACTCAGGAAGTATGAAAAAATGGAGGGCAGGGGATGCCTGCATCAGGACTTCAGTCTACCGCTCAGGATAATGAGAGATTATTGCAATGATACAGTCAATCAGATAATTATTGATGACAGATTGTTGTATCAGGAGATCAGGGAATTTACCCAGCTATTTATGCCAAATCTTACAAAGAGGGTAAGATTATATGAGCAGAAAGAACCGCTTTTTGAGACATTTGGCATTGAAAATGCTATATCCAGATTGCTGCAGAGGAAGGTCTGGCTCCGGTCTGGTGGGTATATTGTAATAGATCAGGCTGAGGCTCTGACGGTAATTGATGTCAATACAGGTAAATATATTGGTAAGCGAAATCTGGAGGAGACCATAACACGCACAAATCTGGAGGCAGCCTCTGAGATAGCATATCAATTGAGGTTGAGGAATATTGGCGGCATAATCATTATAGATTTTATTGATATGAATAAACCCTCAAATAGAGAGAAGGTGTTCAAGAAATTAGAGGCAGAACTCAAGCACGACAGGGTCAAGACTACCATATCCAGAATCTCAGAACTGGGACTGATAGAGATGACGCGAAAGAGAACCACTGATTCTATTACCCGACAGATTACTGAGCCCTGCCAGTATTGTGAAGGAAAGGGATTTGTAAAGAGCAAGAGTACGGTATCTTATGAGATTTTGAGAGAGATTGAGAGGATTGGAAGAATATCTGATGCAGAGAATATAAGGGTAAAGGCAAATTCCATAATTGTTGAATTTTTATATCAGGAATGTAAATTACATATAGAAGAGATTGAAAAAAAATATAAAAAGGTTATATTAATAGAGTCAGAGGGCAGTTACCATATTGAGCAATTTGAGGTAACTGACTGATAATTATGGAGGATAGACATGGATAAAGAAGAACTTATCTTCGGTGGACAGAGGAAGGAGAAGAGAATCACAATAAATAAAGAGTTTTCCAGCCTTGAAGATTTTATAAACGAATATGTGGCAAATATATCCAAGAGCGGGGCTTTTATTGTATCCGAAAATCCATTGCCCAAAGGCACAAAAGTCAAACTCAGATTTACTGTTATGCTGGACAGGATTGAGACTATAGAAGGCGAGGGTGAGGTTGTAAGGGTGGTCAAACCAGGAGGCAAACAGAAGAGTGGTATGGGAATAGTATTTACAAAGCTCACCCAGTACAGCCAGAATCTAATAGAGCAGATTATTACCAGAAAGCCAAAGAGACGCGCGGTAATCCTGAGCAATAAGAAGTGAGCCGATTTGCAATATATAATCTTAGAAAGTACTTTGAAAGAGGGGGATATTTCTCAAGGAAAGATAGACATCTCGTACTTGATATCCCTGAATTGACTATAAGAGAGGATCAGACCGTTGGACTGATAGGGGAGAGCGGCTCAGGTAAGACTACTATTGCAAGGCTACTTATGAGGATAATATATCCCGATGAGGGAAGGATAGAATATTTTGGCAGGGATCTCTCTACTCTCAATGGAGATGAAATGAGGAGGTACAGACAGGATTGTCAGATGATATTTCAGGATCCATCTTCACAGTTTAATCCCCGTATGACTATAGAGGAGATATTACTTGAGCCACTGATAATCAATGGGATAAAAGATAATCTGCGAGAATCTGTTGAGAAGACTCTTTTAGCAGTCTCCCTTCCGACTGATATACTCAAAAGATATATACATCAGATTTCTGGAGGACAGAGGCAGAGGATCTCAATTGCTCGGGCAATAATCCTGAATCCTTCTTTTATTATATGTGATGAGCCCGTAAGTGCGCTGGATATATCTGTCCAGACTCAGATATTAAATCTACTCTCAGATATGAAGAACAGACTCAATATACATTATCTTTTAATTTCCCATGATCTCTCGGTTGTGAAATATCTATGTGATTATATCTATATACTTTACAATGGCAGGATAGTAGAGATGGGGTTAAGTGAAGAGATATTTTCAAATCCTCTGCATCCTTATACAAAGGAGTTGATTGAGTCTATGGATCCTGATCAGAGAGATCTGGATATACATGAAGATGTTTTTATGGAAAGACCTCAGATGGATACGCCTGTCTGTAGATTTGATAGATGTCAGAGGTTTAATGAATGCCTCAACAAGCCACTTACAGCAAAAAAGGTAACAGAAACGCACACAGTATTTTGCAATATATGAAACCCCATCTCATATTCCATTTCTCCTCTGATACAAAGAATTCCATAAGTGCGCTGATGGCAGGTATAATCTATCGTGGGCTTGATAGGATACTGGATATATTATTTGCAGGTGATATGGATGAATTTGCACACTTGATAGATAGGAATTGTTTGAATATTCTGGCATTTTCCGTAAGCACTGTAAATTTTTATGATAGGTATAGAATTCTCAAACGACTGAGAAGAATTAATAAAGACAACAATGTCATTTTTGTGGCAGGCGGACCTCATGCAGATGGAGAGCCTGAGTCTCTTCTGAAGGCAGGATTTGACCTGGTATTTTCAGGATATGCAGAGGATGGGTTTGCAAAATATCTTGAGGAACTTATTTCAGGACAGGGCGTGGATTTGGAGGGCATAGTCTATTGTAATACACCAGACCAATGGAACAGAAGGAGTTATGCAAAGCGCATCTGTGATTACTTTCCACCGCTCGAGATCCAGCGTGGATGTAGATTCAGATGTACGTACTGTCAGAGTTGTAAGAGGATGAACAGGCAGATATATAAAGATATGGAGGCTATTGACGAATATATAGAGGACTTTAAGGCTCAGGGGTTTAAGAGATTTGCATTTGTCTCTCCGGATGCATTTGATTTGAGGCTTGTAAACAGAGATAGAAGCCCTGATAATATGGCATTTTTATTTGATTACCTGAAATCAAAGGGTATTGAAATAATTGAGTATGGACAGTTTCCCTCCGAGATAAGACCGTCAAAGGACACTGATGAATATTTCAGGATGCTATCCCGGTATGTTAAAAATCGAAAAATTGTGATAGGTGCTCAGAGTTTCAATGATGAGAGGCTAAAGAAGATAAAAAGAGGACACACCTCAGAAGACATTGAAAACACAATGGAAGCGGCATTTAGATATGGGTTTTATTCAATAGTTGATATCATATTTGGGTTTCCTGATGAAACAGAGGAGGAGAGAATCTATACAATTGAGAGATTTAAGAAGCTCAATAAGAAATTTCCATCGAGACTTCATGTGCATTATTTTTTGCCGCTCGCGGGTACATCACTCTACTATTCTACCCCTTCAAAACTTGAAAGAAAGACATTGAAGATGCTTGCAAAACTTGAGAGGGATGGAAGGGCAAAGGGCTGGTGGAGAAATGGGAAGAAAATGGTAGAAAAAATCATTTATATGCGCGACAGATTTGCATCTTCTTCGGAATCTTAAGATTGAAAAACGATCACTGCTGTCCATCTTAAAATCCCTCTAATGTTAGTTGCTCAATATCAGGCACAATGGGCAGGGTCTCATAAGGTTTATTTATCCACTCCCATAAATCCCTGTATGTAAATAGATTATACCTCAATAATGCCACCAGAATACTCAATGACCAGCCAGAGGTTGAACGAAACTTCGGATATTTCAATATCAGTATTGCTATCAATGCTGTCCAGATCTGTGTCATTACCAC
>JBBISZ010000136.1:0-7299 GCA_037441045.1 Deltaproteobacteria bacterium
CACTTCCTGATTTGTAGGTTTTAATACCATTCATATTGCACATATTCCAGAAATTATATTCTAATTTTTTTTATTTCAAACTTTGTTAAAGGACTAATAACAAATTTTAGAAATTATAATATAGATAAATTGCGCCACCGGGGAACATATTGAACTCATTTTCACCATTGTTTTTAACATATACCCCGATTGGATAAATCTCACATCCTATAGAGATGGCATCTACAATCAGATTACTTAAAGCCAGCTCCCCACCCACACCGAGTGCAAAAGTAAAAGCGTTATCGGATGTCCATTTTTTGGGCGGTTCCATCTCTGAATAATATGCTGCATCATAATCGTTTTTTTCATATCTCTCTCCATAAAAGCCTACTGCAAAAGCACCAAACGCCCTCTTGTCTTTTGATTTAGAAAGCTCTCTCTGAATCTCCCCACCTACAGCATAAAAATATGTCTTTCCGCTGGATACTACACCACCACTCAATTCAAACAAAAATGGAGTATCCATATGAAACCTGTATGACAACCCTACTCCCGAATGACTAGATATATTAATACCAAAAGAACTATACTTCTGATAAACATAACCTGTATGTTTTTTTTCGCTATCAGATCCTTCATTCTTATCTGCCACCATTTCGTTCTTATTTGCTTCAACCCCGTTATTTATCTGTTTTTCAGATTCTGACTTAATTAAATCTGCTGGCTTATCAGTGGGCTTAACAGAAGTGGTAGAATCTGTTTCGACTTTCTTGTTTTCAGCAGGTCTTACTTCTGTTTGATCACTTTGAACCTGTCTATTCTCCTCAGCATTCAAATTAGAAATGCCAGATAACATAAAAATAAACATACTTAATGCAAACTTTCTCATTCTTTTCATAAGAATCTCCTCCATAAAACCAATTGTAATTTTTACTACACATACTCGACTTTGTCAATTTATATAGTCCATAAGCGATTATATTCCATCATTATCACAATTCTCATCAAACTTTATTTTATTGAGATTAAACGGCTTGCTTAAAATTTTGAATTTATTTCTTAATTTCACTACCGTATAATTCAGAGACTTGCCTTTAAAATTATTAAATGTTTGCTAAAAAACAATTAGATACAAAAAGCGATTTTGACTCTAAAAAACTCTTTATACTCTTATCTCCATTTTGCCTGATAAATACCCTAAAATTGAATTACATTACAAAATAAAATATACCAATTATTTCTTGACTAATTGCGTCAAATTTCATAAAGATAACGGCGGATTTAATGAAGGCTTTTAGACCTTATGAAAGGAGATCTTATATGAAAAAACCGTTTTTGAAAATTTTTCAAAAGGTTGCTTCTCCATCATTTATCATTTCTCTGCTTTTCCTGATCTTGATGGCGATCCCCGAGGGATTTGCAAGCGAAGCTGAACTCAAACTACCCAACTTATATGACAAATCAATTGCAACATTCTTCGGAATGCCAGGCTCTACTCTGCTCTGGATAGGATTCTTAATAAGTATTGCTGGAATGGCTTTCGGTTTGATTCAATTTATGCAGATCAGAAAACTTCCTGTTCACAAAGCTATGCTGGAAATTTCTGAATTAATTTACGAGACCTGCAAGACTTATCTTATCACTCAGGGGAAATTTCTTGCCATTTTGTGGGCATTTGTGGCAGTCATTATAGTTGCATATTTTGGGGTCTTAACACACACCCCTGCCTTTCAGGTTGTAATTATCGTTTTATTCTCAATCATCGGAATTCTTGGTTCCTATTCGGTAGAATGGTTCGGGATGAGAATTAACACCTACGCCAACTCCAGAACGGCATTCGCAAGTCTGAAGGGGAAGCCATATCTGGTATATGAAATACCCGCAAAATCGGGAATCTCTATTGGAATGTTGCTTATCTCAGTAGAACTGGTTATTATGCTCTTTATTATGCTTGTAATCCCAGGTGATTTTGCTGGTCCTTGCTTTATTGGTTTTGCAATTGGTGAATCTCTTGGAGCAGCAGCACTTAGAATAGCCGGAGGAATATTCACAAAAATCGCAGATATTGGTTCAGATCTTATGAAGATAGTATTTAAGATCAAGGAAGATGATGCAAGAAATCCCGGGGTCATTGCAGACTGTACCGGAGACAATGCTGGTGACTCAGTAGGTCCCACGGCAGACGGATTTGAGACATACGGAGTTACAGGCGTGGCACTTATTACATTTATTCTCCTGGCAATAACCAATCCATCTGTTCAGGTTCAATTATTGATATGGATATTTGTAATGCGTGTCGGTATGATTATAACAAGCGGACTTGCATACTGGATCAACGGCATATATTCCAGAGTAAAATATCAAAATGCCGAAAAGATCAATTTTGAAACACCTCTTACCACAATGGTATGGATTACTTCAATTCTCTCAATAACCATGACCTATATCCTCTCTATTCTTCTCATTCCAGAACTAAATGGCGATAACACCATCTGGTGGAAACTCGCTACGATTATTACATGCGGAACACTTGCCGGCGCACTTATACCTGAGTTTGTAAAAGTTTTTACATCCACTAATTCAAGACATGTCAGAGAAGTCCTGAATGCTTCACAGGAAGGAGGTGCATCACTAAATATCCTCAGTGGATTTATTGCTGGCAACTTCTCCTCCTTCTGGCTGGGATTTGTAATTGCCGGCCTTATGGCTATTGCATATATAGTATCAACCATGGGTCTTGGAGACATAATGTCTTCTCCCGCGGTCTTTGCATTTGGACTTGTTGCTTTTGGATTTCTGGGCATGGGACCTGTTACAATAGCAGTGGATTCATACGGTCCAGTGACTGATAATGCACAATCTGTATACGAACTTTCTATGATTGAGACTATTCCAAACATAAAAGAGGATATTTCCAAAAACTTTGGATTTGAACCCAATTTTGACAAAGGTAAAGAATATCTGGAAGAAAATGATGGTGCTGGAAACACTTTTAAGGCTACTGCAAAGCCAGTTCTTATTGGAACCGCTGTTGTCGGTGCAACCACACTAATATTTTCAATAATTCAGGTACTTAAGGGGATGTTTGGTGAGATATCAGTATTTAAAGGTCTGTCAATACTCAATCCTCTCTTTCTGCTGGGGCTGATCATGGGAGGAGCTATTATTTACTGGTTCACAGGTGCTGCAACACAGGCTGTCTCAACAGGTGCATATAGAGCTGTTGAGTTCATCAAGAGAAATATCAAACTTGAAGGTGGTGGTGAAAGAGCCAGCATATCAGATAGTAAAAAGGTTGTGGAGATTTGTACAACTTATGCTCAGAAAGGTATGTTCAATATATTCCTCGCAGTCTTTTTTGCAACACTTGCATTTGCGTTCCTGAATCATTTCTTCTTCATTGGATATCTTATTTCAATAGCCACTTTTGGGCTATTCCAGGCTATATTTATGGCAAACGCTGGAGGCGCATGGGATAATGCTAAAAAGATTGTAGAGACCGAACTCAATGCAAAAGGAACAGATCTTCATGCTGCAACAGTGGTAGGAGATACAGTAGGTGATCCGTTCAAAGATACCTCATCTGTCGCAATGAACCCGGTCATAAAATTTACAACCCTTTTTGGACTTCTGGCAGTAGAACTTGCAATTACTTTCCCTGAAGAGATACAGATACTCAAATACATTCTTGCAGGTGCATTTTTCATTGTAGCCGTTACCTTTGTCTATCGGTCATTCTATAAGATGAGAATTAAAGAAGAATAGTTTTATTAAATTTATTTAGCAAAAAAGCAGAAGGTCGGTATGGCTCTTCTGCTTTTTTTATTTTATTTGATTTTGACTATCCATTAAAAAGATGTTATTAAAAATATATTCTTATGGAGCTATAAAATGAAGATAAAATGTATAAAATGTAACACGGAATATAATATTGATTCCTCCCGCATACCTCCCGGAGGAATAAAGATTAAATGTCCCAAGTGCCTCAACTCCTTTCTGGTAAAACAGGATGGTGGGTCCATCGCTGATGTAAAGATTCCACCAACACCACCGCCCCCTCCTAAAGAGACGGAGATCAAAAAGACTGATATTTCTCATACACAAGTTCCAGAGGCACCAAAGCCCAAACCCACTACAAAACCTGTTACCCCTCCTCCTCCACCTCCTAAAGAAGAACCAGAGGTTGAGGTTAAATCTTCAATCTCTATTGATAATCTTCCTGATCTTCCTGATTTACCTGATCTACCTGAAATTGGACAGGAAAATACATCTGATCTACTCAATACCCTTGATCAGGCAATAGCCACTACATCCTCTCAACCAAAACCATCACCGACTGAAAATAATACAAAACCTGCTGATACGACAACAGGTCTTGACTTTGGTATGATTAATCTTGATGAGGCGATTGCAAGTAGTCTGAAGACTACTACAGAAGATAATCTACCAAAATCATCCCAACTGAATATCTCAGAATCAAAAAAAGAAGTTTCAGCACCCAAAACAGAACCATCAAAACCCATATCTACGGCTACCGAAGAAACAACTTCCTCTCAACAGAAAAAATACAAAGTAAAAAGAAAATCCGGTAAAATCTTTGGACCATTTGATCAGGATACCATTGTCAGAATGCTAATAGAACATAAACTTCTGGGGAATGAAGACATAAGCGAAGATGGAATAAACTGGTATAGTATTTCAAAGATACCGGAATTTCAACAGGCTATACAGAGTATGCTGGATAATATTTCACATACATCTCAAGGAGCAGCAAAGACAATTTCAACTGCTCCGCAGGAATATGTTAAATCCGAAGAAAAGAAGAAGGTTGATGTTAAAAAAACAGGAGTCAAGGAGCCATCCAGATTTGACGAAATTAAAGAAAATTTAAAGGAGAAATATAGTGAGGTTAAAGAGAGATTTAAGTCCCTTCCCTCAAAAATAAGAACTATTATCCTCGCTGCATCAGCAACCATTATTCTGGTCATTCTTTTCTTTGCCGGTTTCAAGATATATTCAAAACTTTTTGGAGGAAAACTGACTGCAGAGCAACAAAAGATTGTATCCACATCCATATCCAATCTTAATTCAGGCAACTACAAAAACATCTCAGAGAGCATAAAATCTCTCAAAGCAATATACCCTCAATTGAGATACAAGACCTCACTGTGTGCTGTATTGACGAGAATATTTATTTATGAGAGGAATTTTTTATCTCTTGAAAAAGAGAATGAGGAACTGCTCAATAAATGTATAAAAGATATAAGCAAGGAAAAAATTGATACCCCTGAGAGTCTCTTCGCCCTCGGTTTATACTATGTGTCTATTCAGGATACAAAAAACCTGCAGAATGTAATAAATTCTCTCAACTCATCTCCACATTATCAGAATTATCTTAACGCCCTTAGAAATCTATTCTCTAATAATTTGAGTCAGGCACAGATAGATTTTGAAAATTACATAAAGCAGTCCCCTCAGGATTCTCTTACAATGGAAATCATAGGCGAGATCTGTTTGACTCTCAACAACACAAACTGTGCACAGGATTGGTTTAAGAAGGCAATAGATACAAATTCTGAAAATCTGAGAGCAGTCATTGAATACAATAGACTATTATTTAACAATGGCAATGCCCAGAACGTCCCCATAACAACTCTTCAGAATTTGATAAATACCAATTCTGAAACTATGCATAAGACAGAATTAGCAAGGGCTGAGTTTATTCTTGCAAAGATGTACGCTACAATCAGGAAAAATGAAGAGGCTGACAAATATTTTAAAAATGCCATACTACATTCCGGTTCAAAATATGAATATAGAATTGCATTTGGTGAATATCTACTAAGTATTGAAGAAAACGATAGGGCTTTTGATGAATTCAATAATTTAATAAAACAGGATCCCAAAAAGACAGAGGCAAAATTAGGAATGGTCAGAGTTTTGATAAAACAGAGAAAAATCTTAAATGCACATAAAATAATTATGGAACTCTACTCACAGGAGCCATCCAACCAGAATGTTCTTCTCTTAAAAGGAAAGGTCTTGGAGGAATTAGAAAAATTTAATGAGGCTCAGGAGTCTTATAATCAGGTGTTGAGCATCAATAAGGATTCCATCGATGCTAAACTGGCACTTGCTAATCTTTATATAAGGCAGAACAAAACTGAGGAGGGACTCAAATTGCTCGAAGATATTAAAACACAAAATCCTCAGAATATAAATGTTCTTATAATGCTTGGCGAGGCATACAATAGGATAGGTAAATACGACCTTGCAATTGACAATCTGAGACATACTATTGAAGCGGATAATTATAACACACAGGCAAGATATCTGCTGGCAAGGGCATATATTGAGAAGCAGGAATTTGAAGAGGCATTGAAACATCTTGAGGTCGTCAAGTTACAGATTAGCAAAACACCCGAGTTGAAATATTATTTTGGAAAAGCATTGTTTGGTTTAAAGAAATACCTGGAGGCTATATCCAATCTTGAAGACGAATTGAGGACAAATAAGAACTTCATTGACGCCATGATCCTGCTTGGTAAGTCATATAGTATGAATAATGATCATCAAAAGGCGATTGAGGTTTTATCCAATGCCACCACACTGGACAACTCTAATGCAATGGCATATTTCGAACTCGGTATGGCATATCTCAGAAAAGGTGATAATGCATCTGCTATAGAATCATTCAAACAGGCAACTAACAAAGCCAAAGACAATATTGAATTCAGATTTCAGTTTGGAAAGACCATGATCGAAAACAGTATGTTTAACGAGGGAATTGAGGAACTAAAAAATGTTGTTAAGAAATCTCCTGATAATCCTCTGTACAGATATCACCTCGCTATGGGATACTATCTTTCCAAAAACTATAAAGTAGCAATAACAGAATTTTTAAAAGTATATTCTCTTGATCCTACCAACGAAGGTGCACTCTTCTTTGCTGCCAAAAGTTATCAGGCAAAAAAAGACTATCAGTCTGCAATAAAGACATTTCTGGAGTGTATTGAAAAAAATAAAGACAACGACAAAGCATATTATGAAATTGGTAGGTCTTACGAACTGATGGAAAAATATGATCAGGCTATAGAATACTATCAAAAAGCCACTGGAAAAAATCCTTCAAATTCACAGACATATTACAGACTTGGATATATATTCAAAGGGAAAAACAATTATAATAAGGCAATTGGATACTTTGAACAATTTCTTAAAATAGCCCCGGAGGATGACCTTGCTCAGGAGGTAAAGGATGAGATATTTGATCTGAAAGAGGCAATAAAAGATTCTGAAGAGGAGGAGAAGGCTGAA
>JBBISZ010000137.1:0-4471 GCA_037441045.1 Deltaproteobacteria bacterium
CATCTCATTCCTTTTTATCTCTCCTGTACTCCTGTCTACAAACTTCTCATCCATATTCCCTATTCAATCTCCATCTATATCATTCTGTACATCTGGAAGTTTACCTATCTCTATACTCTGCTCATCCGCTTCTTTCTCTGTCATTTTTTGATAATGTGCATATAAACCAGTGATAAAAAGAGAAAAAATAAGAAAGAGTATTACCCTTCTCATCTTCCCCTCCTTTGTAATAATAACACATTGCATTTTTCTTTTCTACTTTTCATATTCACATTATACCAAAAAAACAAGTCAAGTAGCAATGTTAATGGATTTTGTATGAACAACTTTTCTCTATTAAAAGATGTTGATGATTACATTATACCGTTTATGATTCCAGATTATTCTGGACACAGGTGACGCTTTATATTTTTTTAAGAGTAGCGATTTGTATACAAATCAGATACATGTTCTACTTGAAAACATGGTTTACTTCTGATATTTACCTGTATAGCTATGGAGGGCAGATGTTCTGTCAGTACTGTGGAGCCAGGATAGATCCTGACTCAGTATTCTGTAAAAATTGTGGAGCACGACTTGCCCCCAATAAATATCCTCAAGATTATTCTGTGGAAGAACCATATAGACAAAACACTTCACAAAACAGGGCAGAACAACCCCCAGAGCAGCAAAAAGGCACAAAAGATTGGTTGATTGCAATTTTGTTATCATATTTTGTCGGGATATTCGGAATAGATAGATTCTATCTCGGGCATATAGCATCGGGCATAATAAAACTTTTAACATGTGGAGGCTGTGGTATATGGTGGTTGATAGATTTTTTATTGATTGCATTTAACTCACTAAGAGACTCTACTGGACAGAGACTATCTGGCAGAGAAGGGAAAGAATGGGTAGCATATCTACTTATTGTATGGATGATAGCAAGTTCAGTGCTTGGATTCTGTGCAGGCTTTTTCGGTTATATTTAAGCGATTTGACAAATCCATTTTTTTCTATTAAAAGGGACAATCCGTTGAGGAGGTAACCAAAATGAAAATTCCTGATATTTTCCAGTTTGATAGGAGAGTAATTGATAGATTAATCAAATCAAATCCATCTCATGTTCACAATGTCAAAGAACATCGCGAAAAACTACATGATAGCTCTGAAAATGTTGACCTGCTGAAGATTGCAGAGCTCTTCCCGACTAAAAAAGAGAAAAAAGAGAAGTAAGTCCTGATGAAAATAGGCATAATAGGTGGTGGACCTGCAGCAGTATCGGCGTCAATTTCTGCTGCAAAGAACAGCAATGAAGTATTTTTACTTGAGAGGACAGAATCGGTACTGAATAAGTTTATCCTGTCGGGCGGAGGAAGATGTAATATCTCCAATACAAATCTAACTGCAAAATTCTACAATGGTGGGTCAAGACATTTCATAAACAACGTTCTGAAATCTTTTGGTGTAAAAGAGATAGAGAGGCTACTTAAGGATATTGGCAGCCAATATCAGATAGAGAAGAACGGGAGAATATACACTGGTGACGCAAAGGATACTGCAAATAAATTGATTAATCATTCGGTAAAACTCGGTACAAAGATTGTCTATAAGGCTTTTGTGGAAAAGATAGTTAGAAAGGAGAATAAATTTCTGTTATTTTTCAAGAACAGAGAGGAGTTATTTGACAGGGTTATTTTAGCCACCGGAGGCAAATCCTATCCATCTACCGGATCAGATGGATTTGGATATGTTCTTGCTGAATCGCTCGGTCATACAATTATTCACCCACTCCCTGCACTGACCCCACTGATATTGAGTCCCAATCCATTCATAAGACTGGAAGGTATTACAATTGAGGCGGAGATTCTCCTCTCAAATCCAGAACTCAAGATATCAGAAAGAGAGAGAGACAAAATACTTATTACACACAATGGGATAAGTGGACCTGCGGTTATAAATATAAGCGGACGATTTATCAGAATACAACGAGAGAGACAGACTAAGGTATTTATAAACTTTATACCTGGCCTTAAGGATACAGAACTCGATAGACTTCTTCAGAGAGAGGCAGAGATTACTGGTAAGAAAAAAGTAATTAATTTGATCAAGCAGTATCTACCCGATAGGCTTGCAGAGAGACTATTAAAAATAGCAAATATAGATAGAGAACGCACATTCTCTGAGCTTAAGAGAGAAGAGAGAGAGAGACTTGTAAATACATTATCCCATTGTGAAATAAAGATCAGAGGTTCAAAAGGGTTCAGTATTGCCCATGTAACATCAGGTGGTGTATCTCTCAATGAAATAAAATACAGCACACTCGAATCAAAGATAGTGCCAGGTCTATTTTTTGCCGGGGAGATAATGGATGTGGATGGAATGGAAGGTGGTTATAATCTCCACTGGGCGCTCGCAACAGGTTATATTGCAGGCAAATCCGCCTTAAGCTAAGTCATTTTTATTCACTATGGAAATATGTTGAAATGGAATAATTAATAATTATATTTTACCAGAGTTCTATCTACTTATGCTGGCTGAAGACAGGAGTATTATATGATAGAAATACTAAAACAAAATCATTTACTTCTCACATTTGTAGTAGCAGGACTCGGCTATGCCATCGGACATATCAAAATAAAGGGTTTTTCACTTGGTATATCTGCTGTCCTGTTTGTGGGTCTATTTTTTGGGGCACTTGATAAGGACTTAAAACTCCCGGAGATAGTTCACATGCTTGGACTTGTGATTTTTGTATATGCGATAGGTATTGTTAGTGGTCCCGGATTTTTTGCCTCTTTGCGAGGTAGAGGTGTCTTGGAAAATATGCTTGCCGCAGGCATTCTAATAACATCTGCTGCTGTAATTATTTTCTTAAAAAAGATATTTTTACTTCCATCGGGTGTGGCCTCTGGATTATTCTGCGGCTCCTTTACAAATACACCTGCCCTTGCAGCAGTAATTGAGGCAATAAAGATGGCAAGTTCATTTCAGGAATCTCTAACGCTCAGTGCAGAGCCAGTATTTGGCTATTCAATTGCCTATCCAATGGGAGTAATTGGCATCCTCCTCTCATTTTACTTTTGCAAAAGAATATTTAATATCGATTTTCAAAAAGAGGCGATGATGTATACCGATCAGGTGGGCGGCCAGAAGAGAATAATAAATCTGACTATAAGAGTAAAAAACGCAGGTTCTTCAAGCATTAAGGTTGCAGAATTTATTCACACAAATCATCTGAGAGTGGTATTTGGTAGATACAAAAGGGGAGATCAACTTGAGCTTGTCAAGAGCGATACTCTATTACAGAATGGGGATCTTATAACCGTTGTAGGTGAGGAGGGGGACGTAAATAAGGTTATTGAACTGCTGGGTGAAGTCAGTAATGTAGCTATAGATATGGATAGAAGCATGCTGGATTTTAGAAGAATATTTGTATCAAATAAGGAGGTCGTCGAGAGGCCTATAAGGGAATTAAAACTCCCCAGAAGATTCAGGGCACTGATCACAAGGGTTAGAAGAGGAGATATAGAATTTATCCCCGATGGAAATACGAGACTTGAATTTGGAGACAGAATCAGAGTTTTAGGACCAAGAGAACGGATGAATGAGATCTCAAAATATTTTGGAGACTCATTCAAGGCGATCTCGGAGATCGACATAGTCCCCTTTGCCCTCGGGATTGCCCTTGGACTCCTCATTGGAAGTATTCCTATCCCAATTACCAGTGAGATAAGAATCACTCTGGGAGTTGCAGGTGGACCTCTCATTGCAGGACTTGTACTCGGTAGACTCGGACATACAGGACATATCATCTGGCAGATACCTTACAACGCAAATCTTACACTCAGACAGATAGGGATAATACTATTTATGGCTGGGGTTGGGACTCGTTCGGGTTATGCATTTTATAGTGCGTTGAAAGATGGCAACGGTCCGATTATATTTTTGCTGGGGGCAATAATTACAATACTGGCAGTTATTACTGCACTCATTATAGGTTACAAGGTCCTTAAGATTCCTTTTAGCATTATGACCGGGATTGTAAGTGGAATTCATACGCAACCCTCCGCTCTTGCATTTGCAAACGAACAGAGTGGGCTCGATGCCCCAAATATCGGATATGCTACAGTCTATCCGCTCTCCACCATATTAAAGATTATTCTTGCACAGATAATCCTGCTATTTTAGATACTCAATCTTTACATCAGGGACTACCCAGTCAATATGAACGGGGACATCATTTGTGCCGCCCATCCCCTTTGAATTTCCATTTGCAAAATGGGCTGTATCCCATATTTTTTCGGCAATTAGTGTACTCCATCCCTTTCTTTCTATGTATTCCTTTGTGATATTCTTATTTGTCCCGATTCCAAGTTCTGCAAGAACATCAAAATATTTTTTGAAAAAGATTAGCGGGTAGATCTCTATTATGATATACTCCTCTTCTTCCTTTCAATATGAAGATACATAGACAAATCTACCAATTTTA